>RFUD01000190.1 GCA_009923125.1 Planctomycetia bacterium | reverse complement strand
TGACGGTCAGGGAATAAGTTCCGGCGCTAAGGGATGAAATGGCCGATGTCGGCCAGCTCCCTGCCCTCGCGATCGCGGCTCACGCAGCCGACCACGAACACGTTGCAGTTGTCGGCCCGGGACGCCTTCTGATGGATGAACTCGACCGTGGACTGGGTGTCGATGGGCGGCTCGGTGTTCGGGATGCAGGCCACGCTCGTGAACCCGCCGGCGAGCGCCGCCCGCGTTCCCGTCTCGATCGTCTCGTCCTCCTCGCGACCGGGCTCGCGGAGGTGGACGTGCATGTCCACCAGCCCGGGGCAGACGACGAGGCCGGCGGCGTCGATCGTCTCGTCGGCACGGCCGATCGCCTGGGATCCCTCCGGCCCGACCGCGACCACCAGACCGTCGCGGACCAGCACGTCGTTGACACCGTCGATGCCCTGCGCCGGATCGATCACCCGGCCGCCGCGAATCAGGAGCGTGGCCATCAGACGACCCTCGAATGGGACCGGGGAACTGCGGCCGACTCGCCTCCGCGGCCGCCGCACACGAGCCACAACACGCCCATGCGCACGGCCAGGCCGTTGGTGACCTGATCCAGGATCAGGGATTGCGGGCAGTCGGCGACCTCGGCGGTGACCTCCACGCCCCGGTTGATCGGGCCCGGCGCCAGGATCAGCAGATCCCGCTTGGCCCGCTTCAGCCTGTCCCGCGTCATGGCGTACAGGTGCGCGTACTCGCGGACGGAGGGAAACGGCCGGGTGTTCTGCCGCTCGAACTGGATGCGGAGCAGGTTGAGCACGTCGCAGCGTGGGATGATCGCGTCGAGGTCGTGCGAGACCTCGACCCCCACCTCGCGCCACCGCGGCGAGACGAGGGTGGGCGGCCCGCACAGGATCACCTTCGCCCCGAGCTTCACGAGGCCCCACAGGTTGGAGCGGGCCGTGCGGCTGTGGGCGATGTCGCCCACGAGTCCCACGGTGGCCCCGGTGAGGTCGCCGCGGTGCTCCCGGATCGAGAAGATGTCGAGCAGGCCCTGGGTGGGGTGTTCGTGCGGGCCGTCGCCCGCGTTGATCACGCCCACCCCGAGCTGCTGGGCGAGGAGGTGCGGCGTGCCGGGGGTCGCGTGGCGGACGACCACGGCATCGACGCCCATGGCCTCGAGATTCCGCGCGGTGTCGATGAACGACTCGCCTTTCGAGAGGCTGCTCGACGAGGCGGTGAAATCGACGACGTCGGCGCCGAGCCGCCGCGCGGCCAGCGAGAAGCTCGTGCGGGTGCGGGTCGAGTTCTCGAAGAACAGATTGACGATCGTGCGGCCCGTGAGCACCGAGAGCTTGCGGCGGCAGCCGTCGGTCGCATGCTTGAACCGGGCGGCGGTGTCGAGCAGCAGACGGATCTCGTCCGGCGACAGTCGCTCCAGGTCGAGCAGGTGACGATGCCCCCAGCCGTCGGGAAACGTCTCCAACTCGTTCGGCGGCGCTGGCATGCGGGGGAGTCTCGGCAGGGTGGGCAGATTCTAGCCGGTCCGGGAACCGTCCGGCCATGGCACCTGCGCCCCCCGCCGTTCTGGCCTTGCCGCGCGGATCGCCCGGTTTCTACCCTCCGACCGCCTCCCGAACCTTTTGGCCGGGGGCTTCCGCCCGTCAGCACGGACCCACACCGATGCGGAGACCGTTTTCTTCATCCATCACGCGGCTCGTGGCCGGCGTCGTCCTCCTGTCCCAGGGCGGCTGCATGTCCGCGCTGACCAGCGCGACGCTGCGGGAGGCCGTGTTCAATGCGGTCGACTCACTGGCCGACGTGTCGGTCGGCGGGATCGGTGGCTCCGATGACGCCGACGTCTCGGCCCGCGTGGCGAGCGACGACGGGGAAACCGCCGGCACTCCCGAGCCGGTGCCCACCCTGTCGCTGGACGAAGCGGTTGACCGGGCCGTCGCCCGCCTCAAGGCTGCGGGGGAACTCGACGCCGCCACGCAGGCGACGCTGCTGTCGATCCTGGAGTCCACGCAACCCGAGGACTGGCCCGCGGCCATCGATGCCTTCACCGCCTCGCTCGAGAAACATCGCCCCGCGTCACAGGCTGCAGCCGCGGCACAGGACACGCCCACCGCCGCGGCCACCGATGCGTTCGTGGTACCCACCGCGTTCTCCCCACCTGCCGTGGCCGGCGCCCCGACCGCCGCTCCCTCCGCGGCGGACGGACGGCTCCTGGAACCTGAGAGACTGGCCGTCGTCGAGACGGCGCGGCCCGCGATCGAGCCGCTGCTTCCGGCGGCCGCCGACCCGCCAAGCCCGCCGACCGCGTCCGAGATGCGCGGTGCGGAACGCGACGAGGAGCCGGTCGTCGCCGAGGCTTCGGCCCCCGTCGAGCAGCCACGATCGGTCGAGCCGGCGCCCCCGGTCGTGGACTCGCCCGCCGACGCGGAGCCGACGCCGGTCGCTGGACCGACGCCCGTCGTCCCCGGTCCATCGCTCGTCGTCCGGAACGCCTGCTTCGCCTCGCGGGTCCGGGCGTGGGGCGTGGTGGACCGGTTCGCCGAGGCGGCGTTCCGCCCGGGCCAGCATGTGATCGTGTACTTCGAGCTCGACGCCCCGGCGGTGCGCACGACCGCCGCCGGGCATGCGACCAGCATCGACACGCTGTTCCGGCTCGTCGCCTCCGATGGCCGGCAACTCGGGCAGTGGGACTTCGAGCCGATCGACGAAACCTGCCATGCGGCGCGGCGCGACTACTTTGCCCGCTACATTCTGCAGATCCCGGACGACGCGCCGCCGGGACTGCACCGGCTCGAGGGCACGGTCATCGACCTCGTGGCGGGCACGTCTGTTCCACTGCACCTCGATCTCGAGGTGCGGTAATGGCATCCGCCGTCCGATCGCGGCCCGCGGCTCATTGATCGAGGCCGGAGCCCGGCGGCCACAGACGGTCAGGGGGGCGGCAGCGGCTGAATTCCGCCGGGTGCCGGATCGCGGGCTGGTCGGGGTTCGTCCGGGAACCGCCGCGCGGGCCCGCCGTCCACCGCCGGCGCCGCCGGCTGATTGCCCAACTCCCCGATGTCGAAACCGACCGCGGCCGGCGCCGCGGGATCGGGCGGAAACTCCTGCAGCTGCAGGAGGTCCGCGATCTGCACGGCCCCCGTCCAGCGGTCGAGCTGCGCCTCCACGAAGGCCAGTTCGGTCTCGGTGAGGATCCGCTGCGCCTGCAACAGGCTGAGAAACGTCACCTCGCCGCGGCCGTAGAGCGTCTGTGTCAGCTGCACCGTCTCGCGGGCCTTCGGCAGGATGTATTGCTCGTACCACGCGGTGAGCCGCTGTGCCGTGCGGTAATTGGCGATCGCCTGCGCGGCCTGGGTGGCGAGATCGAGCTCGATCGACCGGAGATCGGCGCGGGATGTGGCGATGTCGGCGCGGGCCGAGCGGATGTTGCCCTGATTGCGATCGAAGAGCGGCACGGCGAGCATCACCTGCGCGAGCCCCTGATCCTGGGGCGGGCCGCCCACCTGCCGCTGGTAGCCGCCCATCAGGTTGACGTTCGGGATCGGCTGGACGGCGGCCCGCTCCAGGGCCCACTGCGCCCGCGCGATCTCCGCCTCGGCCGCCCGCGGCCGGGCGTTGCGTTGCACCACCGCCTCCTGGAGCGTCTTCAGCTCGAAGTCGGGCAGCTTCTGGAACAGATCGGCCTCGATCCTGCCGACATCGGCCCGCGGCAGGCCGACCGCCGCGGCGAGCTGACGACGCCCCGTCTCGATGAACACCGTCGAATTGAGCAGCCGCACCTCGGCCCGATCCCGCTCGATGCTCCAGAACAGCACGTCGGCCTTCGTCCCCTCGCCCGCGTCGGCCAACTGGCGACCGATCTCGAAGGACCGCTTCGCGATGTCGAGCAGCAGCTTGTAGATTTCCAGTCGTCGCTGGGCGACCAGCAGCGTGTAGAAGCCCTGCCGCACGTCGCGCAGCACGTCGAAGCGGGCGCGGATCAGCTCGTACTCCGCCTTCTGCACCTCGCGGAGCGCCGCCTGCTGCGACAGCCGGAGTTTGCCGGCCGTGACGATGTCCTGGGCGACCGTTCCGCTCCACTGGCTGTCCAGGCCGGCGGCCTGCGGCGTGAAGCCGGCGATCACGGGATTGGGGTACAGCCGGGCCTGCACCGCCTTGCCGCGGGCCGCCTCGACCGCCGCGAGCGCCTGCCGGAGCCGCGGGTGGCTGCGCATCGCCAGATCGACGAATTCGGGAAGCCGGGTCGGGCTGGGACCATGCGCGGCGTCGACGGGCAGAGCGACCGCCGCTTCCGCCGGCAGGGTGTCGGGCGGCGCGACGAGTTCGGCGCCCGGATCGGCGACCCGGAGGATGGCCGGCGCGCTCGGCCACTCCTCCGCGCCCGCGACCGCGGCTGCGAACGCGTGGCCCAGGGCCAGGATCCAGCGACTTCGTCCGCTCGCGGCGCGGTGAACATGCTCCAACACGGGTGGGTTCCTGTGTAACCGCCGCCTGATACAACTACCTTTCGCCATCGGCAATTCTTTCCCGACCGCTTCAACAATGGGCTGCGCAAACCTCGGCGCATCCCGCGCAGTCCGGGACGGCGCAAGTTGGGTAAAGTGGGGCCCTGTCATCCCACCCTGCCCCGGAGCCGAGCGTGCCGATCCTGCGTGCCGAACAGTTGACGAAGACGTTCACGGCCGGAGACGGTGGGGCCGCCGGGGTGCCTGCGGTCCGCGGCATCGACCTGGCGATCGAGGCGGGTGAGTTCGTCGCGATCACCGGTGCCTCCGGGTCGGGCAAGAGCACGCTGCTCCACATGCTCGGCGGCATCACCCGCCCGACCTCCGGCCGCGTCCTGCTCGAAGGGGTCGATCTCGCCTCGCTCGACGACGAAGCGCTGGCGGTGGCACGGCGACGCCGGATCGGATTCGTGTTCCAGCGCTACAACCTGCTCCCCGAACTCTCGCTCGCGGAGAACGTCGCCCTGCCGCTCGTGCTCGACGGCGCGCCGCAGCGGCGGTGCGACGAAGCGGCCCGCGAGGCGCTCGTCGCGGTCGGCATGGAACACCGCGCCACGCACCACCCGGACGAACTGTCGGGAGGCGAGCAGCAGCGGGGCGCGATCGCCCGGGCCCTCGTCACCCGACCCGCGATCGTGCTCGCCGACGAGCCGACCGGCGCCCTCGACTCGGCCAACTCCGCCCGCGTCGTGGAACTCCTCGGCAGGCTGGTGGACGACCGCGGCCAGACCGTGATTCTCGTCACCCACGACCACTCGATCGCCGCCGCTGCGGGCCGCACGGTGCGGGTCCGCGACGGCCTGATCGAGTCCGATACGGCCGGAGCGGCGGGGGCATGAGGTTCGGTCGGCTCCTCGTGCGGCAGTGGC
>RFUD01000189.1 GCA_009923125.1 Planctomycetia bacterium | reverse complement strand
AGCCGGCGGCCGGCGCGAAGCCGCTCGACGGCAGGAATGTGCTGCCCGTGCTCGGCGGCGATCCACCGGGCGACCTGGCCGACCGGCCGCTCTGCTTTCAGCGCACCCGCTACACGCCGGTGGCCCACAGCAACGCCGCCATCCGCCAGGGTCGCTGGAAGCTGCTTTGGCCGCCGATCGCAGCGACGGTCTCCAAGGACGCCACGCGCGACAACATCTCCTACCACCGCGGCCTGACCCACGCCCACTGGGAGATGCCGCTCGACGGCGAGCTGCCCGACTACGCCGGCGTGGTGGCGGCCGCTCCGCAGCTCTACGACCTCGAGCAGGATCCCGGCGAGACCCGCGACCTCGCCGCGGATCATCCCGACGTGGTCACGCGGCTCGCGGCGGAGTACGACGCGTGGTTTGCGGAGGTGATGGGAGAGTGGCGGGCGGCGCGGTCGCGAATCCTGGCCCACGACCAGGCCGTCTGGCGGAATCGTACGCCGCCCGACCCGCGGCAGCTGTTCAGGGACGAGTGGCCGTGGAGCAGCGCACCAGGGGCCGATCCCCGCACGGCCGATCCGCGCGAGGTGTTCAGGGGCTTCTGGTCGGATCATCCGTGAGCGGCGGCATCGACCTGACGGATGCTGGGAAACGTGGCATGATGCCGGTGTCGTGGAGATGGGATATGGTCGCTACTCGGCAGTCGAGGCTCTCGTGAACAGATCCACCGGTTCGTTCGGCCGCAACGCCGCGCTCGTCGCCGCCGTGCTCGGCTGGCTCTTCGATGGCTTCGAGATGGGCCTCTTCCCGCTCATCGGTGGGCCGGCGCTCAAGGACCTGCTCGGTGCGACCGCCGCGCCCGGCGACGCCGACAAATGGTTCGGCGCGATCATCGCCGTGTTTCTCGTCGGCGCCGCCACGGGCGGCGTGCTCTTCGGCTGGCTCGGCGACGCGATCGGCCGCGTCCGCGCGATGTCGCTGAGCATCTTCACGTATGCGGTGTTCACCGGCCTGTGCGGCTTTGCGACGGAGGCCTGGCATGTGGCCGTGCTCCGCTTCATCGCGTCGCTGGGCATGGGGGGCGAATGGTCGCTCGGCGTGGCGCTCGTCAATGAACTCTGGCCCGGGAAGTCGCGGGCGGTCACGGCCGGGCTGATCGGCGCCGCGGCGAACGTGGGCTTCCTGCTCGTCGCCCTCCTGAGCCTCGGGCTCGGGGGCGTGATCGACGGGGCCCGCGGGGCCCTCCTGGGCGTCGGGCTGTCGGAGGCGAGCGTGTCGCACCTGCTGGCCAACTCGGCCTGGCGGCTGCTGATGATCTCGGGCGCGTTGCCGGCCTTGCTCATCTTCCTGATCCGCATGGGCGTGCCCGAATCGGAGAAGTGGCAGGCCGAGAGCGACCGCGGCGCGACGTCGCACTGGCTGAAGGCCGATCTCGTGGGCGTGCTCATCGGGGCCGTGGCGGCGCTCTCCATCATCTGGGCCTGGTCGCCGGCGGGGCTCTCGGCCGGCCCGGCGCTCGTCGTGACGGCCGTGGGCCTCGTCGTCACGGCGCTGGGCTATCTGCATCCGGTGCGGCGGTATCTCGTGCGGGCGGAGGCGGCCGGCACGCTCGCACCCGGCTCGGGCCGGCACGTGGTCGCGATGATGCTCTTCGGCGCGAGCCTCGCGGGCGTCACGCTCCTCGGCACCTGGGGGGCGATTCAGTGGATTCCGCGCTGGGCGATCCAGCTCGGCGGCGATGCGGCGCCGCACGCCAAGGAATATTCACAGATCGCCACCGCCCTCGGGGCGATCGTGGCGACGTTCCTCACGGCGCTCGTGGCCGACCGGCTCGGCCGCCGGCCGACGTTCGCGATCCTCTGCCTGGCGACGATCGCCGCGGCGCTGTGGCTCTATCAAGGGCATGACTCGTTCGGGACGTCGTTCCTCGTGGCGGCGTTCCTCGCCGGCGGCGTGAGCGCGTCGTTCTACGGCCTCTTCCCGCTCTACTTCCCGGAGTTGTTTCCCACGGCCGTCCGCGCCACCGGCCAGGGCTTCGCCCTCAACTTCGGGCGGATCATCGCCGCCATCGGCGGCCTGCAGACGGCCGCGCTGATGGGATATTTCGGGGGGAGTTTTCCCAAGGCTGGCTCGGTGCTCGTGGCGATCTATCTCGTGGGCGCGGTGATCGTGTGGTTTGGCCCAGAAACGAAGGGCCGGCCGCTGCCGGAGTGACGGAAAACCTGAACGTCGCCCGGAGCGCGGCTGAATGACGGCCGCGTTGGGCACAGGTTTAATCACGTACGTGGTGCCGCCGCACGCCGCGGCCTGCAGGACGCCGCTGTTTTCCCCGGGAGATCTTCGCTCATGGCCAGTCTGATCACGCCCGCCCATCGCGACCTCTACCAGCGGGAGGGCTACTTCATTGCCGAGCGCGTGATCAGCCCCGAGCACCTCGAGATCATGCGCAACGCCTGCGATCACCTCATCGACGTGATGCACCGGCAGATGGACGAACTCGGCGTGGACCACATCCATATCTCGCACCGCGGCAAGCGCTACCACATTGCCAAGCAGTATCAGCAGGCGCCGCGGCTCGAGGAGTACGTGTTCAGCGATCTGATGGCCGACGTCTGCAGGGCCACGATCGGCGACACCGCCTTCCTGTTCTACGACCAATACGTCGTGAAAGCCGCGGAGAAGGGGACGAAGTTCTCCTGGCATCAGGACGGCGGCTACCTCGGCTTCCCGCACCGCGAATACGTGACGGTGTGGGCGGCTGTCGACGACATGACGCTCGAGAACGGCACGGCCTACGTGCTGCCCTATTCGAAGGTGGGAATCCGCACGCTCGTGGAGCACATCCGTGACCCCGAGAGCGGCGACAAGTGCGGCTACTTCGGCGACGAGCCGGGCCTGCCGGCGGTGGTGCCGGCCGGCAGCCTGGTGGTGTTCAGTTCGCTCGTCTTCCACCGCAGCGGCTTCAACACCACCGACAGGATGCGGCGGGCCTACGTCACGCAGTATTCCCCCGAGCCGATCTTCAAGCCGGGCACGCATGAGCCGATGCACCTCGCCGTGCCGTTCCTCAAAGAAGGCCGCAACGTCTATCAGCCGCAGGCAGAGGCCGTGGCGTCATGACGCACGGCCAGGGAATTTCGCGACGCTCGCTCGTGCGGTCGGCCGCCGGCGCGGTGGCGGCCGCGGCGGTCGCACGCGGCGGGGCGGCAGCCGACGCCCCCTGGCGGCCTACGTACATCCTCGCTTCGGCGCTGTACGGAAACTTTCCCCTCGCCGACATCCTGCCCGAGGTGGCGAAGAGCGGGGCGGGATCGATCGACCTCTGGCCCAAGCCGCACGGCACCCAGCGCGAGGAGATCGACACGCTCGGCGAGCAGAATGTGCGGGAGATGCTGGCGGTGGCCGGCGTGAAACTCGGCGGCATCGCCTGCTACTCGATCGGGGCCTTCAAACTCGCGGGTGAGTTCGCCCTTGCGAAGCGGCTCGGAGCCGAGGCGCCGGTGCTCGTCACGATGGCGCCCGGCAAGGGGGATGTGCCGGGCGACGAACTCGCCGCCGCCATCAAGGATTTTCTGGAGAACCTGCGGCCGAGCATCGCCGCGGCCGAGGAGGTCGGGGGCTTGATCGCCATCGAGAACCACTCGAACTCGCTCCTGCGGACGCCGGACAGCGTCCGCAGGTTCGCCGATGCCGTGACGAGCGACCGTGTGGGCGTCGCCCTCGCCCCGCATCACCTCCCGCAGGATGCTCACCTCATCGCCACGCTCGCCCGTGACCTGGGCCCGCGGATGAAGTTCGTCTACGCGCAGCAGGACGGCAAGGGCTCGAAGGAGAAGCTGCCGAAGGAGGTCGAACTCCTCCAGATGCCGGGCCGCGGGCCGCTCGACTTCGGGCCGCTCATGCGCGAGCTGGCGGCGCAGCGGTTCGCCGGCCCCGTCGAGATTTTCATGCATCCGGTGCCCCGCGGCGTGCCGATTCTCGACACCGTGCCTGCGATCACCGCGGAGGTGAACCGCGCCCGGGCGTATCTCGAGGCCGTTCTGCAAGAATCGGTGCCTGGCACCGATTCGGGGCGGGCAGGGTAAGCGGCCCGGCTACTCGTTGCCGGCCGCGACGGCCGCCGGCAGCACGTTGATCACGGCGGGCGGTGACGCCTGGCCGCCGTCGGCCATGGCCCGGAGGTGGAAGAGCCGCCGGCCGGGCGCGGCCTTCGGTGCGGCGGTGATGGAGAACTCGCGCTCGTCCTGCCCTTCGACGATCAAGAGGCCGCTGAGCCCGACGTTGTCGATGAAGACTCCGTGCGGCAGGTTGCGGTCGGCCTGGCCGTCGCGGCCAAACTCGATCCGATCCTTGAAGTCGTGGCGCACCGCCTTCGCCTTCGCCGAGATCGTCTGGCCGGGGCGGATCGTGAACTCGAGCGGCTCGCCCGGCACCTGCTTGACGACGGATGAATCGGCCCCGGGAAGGATCTCGAGCGTGAACTTCGGCTTGTCGGCGAGCTGGATGTCGCCGAGCGTGCCGAGGTCGCGCACCATCTCGCTGCCTGCCACGGTCGCCACGGCCCGCACCTTCACCGCCTTGTCGGCGGCCTCGTCGGGCGCCGCGGCCTCCGCGGCCGCCGAGAGCACACCGATTGCCGCGCGCTGGCCGGCCTCGATTTCGATCGGACCGTGGAAGGTGAACCCGGCCGGCAGATTCTCGAGCTCGATCCGCACGGGGCCATCGAAGCCTTCGATGCGGGTGACCGAGAACGTGAGTTCGCGGCCGCTGCCCGGGCTGACCTTCGGATCCTTGCCTGCGATAGTCACCTCGAACGCGGGATTCGGGCGGCGGATGCCGAGCGTGTAGTGATGGTCCCGCGGGCCACCGAAGCCGCGCACGTCGGTCACTCGTGCCACGTATTCGCCGTCGGCCGGCGGCACGAAGATGACTTGTGAATCGGTGCCCAGCCGCCGTGTCGATTCGTCGTCGTTGTCGTAGAACACCGGGAACACGGGCAGCCCGTTGGGCACGGGCGTCGAGCCCGGCGGCAGCGGCTCCACGATCCACGCCGGCTCGCCGAGCGCGTGCGTCACGGCGGAGGTGTGGAAGAACGTGTGCCGACTCCCCGAGCCCGGATAGACGTCGAAGCCCGAGTCGGGGCCGCGCGGGTAGAGCCAGAGCTTCACCACCTCGCCGTTCGCGTAGAGATATTCATCGAGCTCCATCTCGTCCCAGTTTTGCACCCGGAAGTCGTTGGTCTGGTTTGAATCCTTGCCGCGGAACGTGAACCACGAATCCCGCACCGCCTGCAGCACGACCTGCTCGACGGGCCGGCCATCGGCGTGCAGCACCTCGATCCGCGAATCGACGAGCGACTTCGGCTGGGCCGTGGCGGCGAGCACTTCGACGACGAGCGGCTCGCCCGCCC
>RFUD01000188.1 GCA_009923125.1 Planctomycetia bacterium | reverse complement strand
ACGATCTCGTCGAGCATCCGCAGCGCGTCGTCGTGGAGCTTGCGGGCCTCGGTCCCGACCGTCGCGTCGCTGAAGATCGCGGGATACTTCCCCTTGAGTTCCCACGAAAGGAAGAAGGGCGACCAATCGATGAACGGGATCAAGTCGCCGAGCGGCACCTTCTCGAGCGTCCGCACGCCGAGAAAGTCCGGCACGTCGATCGGCGCCGAGGCCCAGTCGGTGGTCCACCGCTTCTCGCAGGCCGTCGCGTAGGGCACGAGTTTCGTGTCCTGCCGGCGGCGGAAATTTTCCACGTCGCGGGCCTGGGCGTCGCGGTTGGCCCGCACGAACTCCTCGCGGGCCGTCGGGCTCAAGAGCTTCTCGACCACGCCCGCTGCCCGGGAGGCGTCGTTCACGTGGAGCACGGGGCCGGAGTACTTGGGAGCGATCTTCACCGCTGTGTGCCGGGCCGACGTGGTCGCTCCGCCGATCAGGAGGGGCACCTTCAGCCCCTCGTGCTCGAACTCCTGCGCCACCTGCACCATCTCGTCGAGGCTCGGCGTGATCAGGCCGGAAAGGCCCACGATGTCGACCTCGTTGCGGATCGCTTCCTCGATGATCTTCGTGCAGGGCACCATCACGCCGAGATCGACCACCTCGTAGTTGTTGCAGCCGAGCACGACGCCCACGATGTTCTTGCCGATGTCGTGGACGTCGCCCTTCACGGTGGCCATCAGCACCTTGCCCCGCTTGGCCTGCGCGGTGCCGGAGGCCTTCCGCTCCGCTTCCATGTGGGGGAGCAGGTGGTTGACGGCCTTCTTCATCACGCGGGCGCTCTTCACGACCTGCGGGAGGAACATCTTGCCCTCGCCGAACAGGTCGCCGACCGTCTGCATGCCCCGCATCAGCGGCCCCTCGATGATCTCCAGGCTGGTCGCGTAGTGCTGCCGGGCCGCTTCCACGTCCTCGTCGATGTGGTCCACGATGCCTTTCACCAGCGCGTGGGCGAGACGGGCCTCGACGCCGAGGCTGCGCCAGGTGTCGGTCTGGGCGGACCCGGCCCCGTCCTGCCTCTTCACCGTCTCGGCGAACTCGACGAGCCGTTCGGTGGCGTCGGGCCGGCGGTCGAAGAGCACGTCCTCGATCCGGTCCCTGAGGCTCGGCTCGATCTCCTGGTACACGGCGAGCTGACCGGCATTGACGATGCCCATCTCCATCCCCGCCTGGATGGCGTGGTAGAGGAAGCAGGAGTGCATCGCCTCGCGGACGACCTCGTTGCCCCGGAACGAGAACGAGATGTTGCTCACGCCCCCGGAGATCTTCACCGCCGGCATCGCCGCCTTGATCTGCCGGGTGGCCTCGATGAAGTTCAGCGCATACTGGTTGTGCTCCTCGATGCCCGTGGCCACGGTGAGGATGTTGGGGTCGAAGATGATGTCCTCGGGGGGGAAATCGACCCGCTCCGTCAGCAGCCGGTAGGCCCGCTTGCAGATCGCCACCCTGCGGTCGATGTCGGTGGCCTGCCCTTCCTCGTCGAAGGCCATCACGACGACCGCCGCCCCGTGGCTGCGGACGATCCGCGCCTGCTCGAGGAACTTGTCCTCGCCCTCCTTGAGACTGATCGAGTTGACGATCCCCTTGCCCTGGACGCACTTCAGCCCGGCCTCGAGCACCTCGAACCGCGAGGAGTCGATCATGATCGGCACGCGAGAGATCTCAGGCTCGCTGGAGAGCAGTGTGAGGAATTTCGTCATCACCTTCACGCCGTCGAGCATGCCCTCGTCGACGTTGACGTCGATGATGTTGGCGCCGTTCTCGACCTGCTGACGAGCGACGCCCAGCGCCTCCTCGTACCGCTCCTCCTTGATGAGGCGGGCGAAGGCCCGCGAGCCGGTGACGTTGGTCCGCTCGCCGACGATCGTGAAGCTGCTCTCGGGACGGATCTCGAGCATCTCGAGACCCGAGTACCTGGTCCGCCGCGGCGGCGGCGCGGGCACCCGCGGCGGATAGTTCCGCATCACGTCGGCGATGGCCTTGATGTGGGCCGGTGTCGTGCCGCAGCAGCCGCCGACGATGTTGAGCCAGCCCTCCTGGGCGAACTGCTCGAGCACCGACGCCATCATCTCCGGCGTCTCGTCGAATCCCCCGAGCGCGTTGGGCAGGCCCGCATTGGGGTAGCAGCTCACGAATCGCGGCGTGATCCGCGCCAGGTCGGCCACGTGGGTGCGGAGCTTCTCGGGGCCGAGGGCGCAGTTGATCCCCGCCGAGAGCAGGTCGATGTGGGAGATGCTCGTCCAGCACGCTTCCACGGTCTGCGCCGACAGCGTGCGGCCCCCCTCGAAGATCGTGAACGAGGCCATCACGGGCAACGTGCGGCCGAGGTCGGAGAACACCTGCTCGATGGCGTGCAGGCAGGCCTTGAGCACGAGCGTGTCGAACGCCGTCTCGGCGAGCAGGAGATCGACACCACCTTCGATGAGGGCCTCGATCTGCTCGCGGTACGCGGCCACCATTTGATCGAACGTGACGTCGCGATGGCCGGGGTCGGCGACGTTGCCCGCGATCGACAACTGCTTGTTCGTGGGGCCGATCGAGCCGGCCACGAAGCGCGGGCGGTCGGGTGACTTTGCCATCACGGCGTCGGCCGCCTCGCGGGCCAGTCGGGCGGCGACGAGGTTCAATTCCCGGGTGTGATGCTGGAGGCCGAAGTCGGCCAGCGCCACGCTGGTCGCCCCGAACGTGTTGGTCTCGACGATGTCGGCGCCGGCCTCGAGGTAGGCGGCGTGGATGCCCCGGATCGCATCCCCCTGGGTCAGGGTGAGGACGTCGATGCAGTTCTTGAGGTCGCGGTGATGGGCGGCGAACCGCTCGCCGCGGAAGCCGTGCTCGTCGAGCCCCAACTGGTGGACCATGGTGCCCATGGCACCGTCCAGGATCGCGATCCGGCTGGAAAGCAGGTTCCGCAGGGCGTCCGGTGTGGAAAAAGTCTGTTTTTGGGGCATGGGCAAGCGGGGAAGGGTTGGGACGGTCCGGACGGTCGCAGGTCTGAGCCTTGATGATAGGCAGCCCGAGCCCGCGGTCATAATCATCGAAAAAGGGAGGGCTGAATCCTCAAGCCTGTTGAATCGGGGCGTCGATCCTCTCCGGGACCGGTGTCAGAGTCGGGGCTGTGATGACATGGAGATCTTGGCGACCTTTCCCGCCGTGCGGGTCGATGGACCGCCGGTGCCGGCGGAGACGGAGCAGCCGACGCCCGCTCCCGGGCCGGCGACGCATCCGGGCCGGCGCGGCGGCCCCGGGCCCGTGCGGGCCGGCCCGCGGCTGCCCCCGTGGTCGGTGACGATCCTCGGCGTCGTCGCGGCGGCCGTGTGGTTGACCGTGTGGGCCGTCGAACGCACACGCTGCACGCCGTCGGCCGCCACGGCGCACACGGCGGCCATCTCGGACCCGGCTGGACAGGTGATCTCACGATGACGCCCGACCTCATCGATCGCGCCTTCCTCGGCCGTCGTGCGTCGTCGCCGGTCCGTGACGCCGGGCATGTCGTCGCTCCCGGGGGCGCCGGGGGGGAGGTCGGTGACGGTGTCCGCGCTGCCAGAGGGCCGACCGTGGCCCGGCGGCAGGACCACGTGCTCGCCGCATTGCTGGAACTCGCCGAGGCCGAATGGACCCACCTCGCCGCACGCGTCGATGCGGCCCTGGATGGAGGCGGTCGGGTGATCGCGCTGGCGGGGCGGGAGCGCGCGGAGGGACGCACCACGGTGGCCCGTGGCCTGGTGCAACTGCTGCGGATGCAGGGCCGCGACGTCGTGTTTCGCGAGGGCCTGCCCCCGGCCGAAGCGGCCGCACGAGACGAGTCATCGGCCCGCTCCCTGATCGCGGATGCCGGAGTGTGGTTCCCCCCGGGGCCCGTGCATCGGGGCCGGCTGGCCCGGGCGGCGCTCGGCTGCCACGCCGTGATCCTCGTGCGCACCGCGGCGCGGCCCGCCTGCCCCGCGCACGAACAGGCGCTCCACGCGCTCGGAGTCCCGGTGCTCGGCGAGATCGTCACGCGATCCGATGCGCCGCCGCTGCGGCCGATCCCATGAGCACGCCCGACTGCACACTCACGCAGGCGCAGCACGCGGCGATCGCCAGGATCGCCTACGCCCTCGAGTCGCCGTCGGCGATCGCGCTGCTGTGCGGTCCGGCGGGTGCCGGCAAGACCACGGTCCTCGACCGGCTGGCGGCATCGCCCGCCCTGGCCGGACGCCGTTGCGTCCGCTGGACCGCATGCGACGAGGCGCCCGCGTCTGCCGGCGGGGCGGCGGGGGGCGATGCGGTCCTGCTCCTCGACGACGCCCACGAGCCTTCCGGCGAGGTGCTCGTCGCGACGGTCGAGGCATGGCGCCGGCAGGAACCACGAGGTGGCATCGTGCTCGCGGGCCAGGGACGGCTGCTGACGCTCAGTGCCCGTGACGCGAGGCTCGAGCGGACGATCGTGCTGCGGGCGGTGCTCGGGCCGTTCACGCTCTCGGAGACGCGCGCAGCGACGGCGTCCCGGCTGGTCCGCCTCGGCCGCGAGACCGACCATGCCGCCGTCGTGCGGACGATCCACGAGATCGCCGCGGGCATCCCGGGCCGCGTGGTCCGGCTCGCGGAACTCGTGCAGCTCGTCGCGGACGCCGCTCCCGGGGGAGTCGTCACGCCCGACGACGTCGAGGCGGTGCACCGGCGGCTGTCGCTGCAGGCCGCCTGAGCATCACGCGGCGGTGTCGCGGGCGCGATCGAGGTAGTCGGCGACCGATCCGGGACGGGGGGCTGATCCCGCGTTTCCGTCGAGCCGTCGAGCCGGTGAGAAAGGTGCAGGATCGCACGCCGACGTGGCCCCGGTGATCAGGTCGGCGAGCAGGACCGCCGTCCCCGTGGACTGATGCAGCCCGGCGCGGAAGTGGCCGGCTGCCACGTAGCCGTTCGCGATGCCGGGCAGCGGACCGAGCGTCGGCAGACCGTCCACCGAGCCCGGCCTGCGGCCCGCGGTCGCCCGGGGGGGCGTCCGCGCCGGTTTCCTGCTCCCCGACGAGCGAAGTCTGCGGCCGCCGCGACATCTCGAAGCGCTCGTCGCGAGCTGCCGTCGCCGCGGCGTCACGATCCTCAACGACGCGGTGCACGGGGTCGAATTCGACGACGGCAGAATCACCGCAGTGGCCACCGCTGCGGGCGTCGTGCGGGCCGGAGCCTACTGCTTCGCGGCCGGCGCCTGGGCCGGCGACATCCTCGCCCGGCTCGGCCACCGGCTCGAAACGCGGCCCATCCGCGGACAGATCCTGCTCCTCAGGCTGCCACGGCCACGGCTCGACCGCGTCGTGAACTTCGGGATCGACTACCTCGTGCCACGGCCCGACGGCCGGCTGCTCGTCGGCTCGACGATCGAGGACGCAGGCTTCGAGGCGACG
>RFUD01000187.1 GCA_009923125.1 Planctomycetia bacterium | reverse complement strand
ACTTCAGCGCATCCAGCACCGCCTCGCTCGTGAACGACGGCTGGCACGGCCTCGTCGAGAAGGGGGGCAAACGCGGCACGAGCAACGTGGGCGTGATCCAGGGCGGCTCGGCCACGAACGTCGTCGCCGAGTCGGCGGCGCTCAAGGCGGAAGCCCGGGGGCATGATCCGGCGTTTCGCAACCGGATCGTGAAGGCGATCGAGACGGCGTTCAAGGAGGCGGCCAAGCGGATCAAGAGCGTGGACGGCAAGACCGGTAAGGTGACGATCGAGGGCCGGCTCGATTACGAGGCCTTCCGGCTCGACGACGACGAGCCGTGCGTCGTCGCGGCCAAGGAGGCCGTGAAGGCGATCGGGCTCGCGCCGCGGTTCGAGGTGTCGAACGGCGGACTCGATGCCAACTGGATGGCGGCCAACGGCATCCCCACGGTCACGCTCGGCTGCGGGCAGATGGAGATCCACACCACCCACGAGAAGCTCGACCTGGAGGCGTTCGAAAACGCCTGCCGCGTGGCCCTGCGGCTGGCCGTGGGCGTGTGAATGTGGGGCAAGCGTCCGGCTTGCCAGTGGCAACCGAGACGGTCGCCCCACAACACGGCAACCGAGACGGTCGCCCCACAATACGGCAACCGAGACGGTCGCCCGCTACGTGCGGCGATCGAGCGCACGGCGGCAGGCGGCGAGGAAGCGGGCCGCCGACTCGGGGACCGCGGGCCAGATTTCGCATGCCGTCGTGGCGTCGGCGTCGAGCCAGTCGGCACGGAGACGCCCGGCCGTGGCGCCATCCGCCGCGACGATCGCTTCGGCCGAACCGAGAGCCGCCGCGACGAGTTCCGTGAGCCGCGGGGATCCGGCGGCGGCGTCGAGGTCGGCGGCGGCGACGTGCAGCACGACCGGGACGCCGGTCTCGATCGCCAGATCGGCGAGGATGCCGGCGTGGAGGACGACGATCGCGTCAGGATCGACGACGTCCACCGCCTCCGCGATCGCCAGCCTGGCCGCCTCCCGAGCGAGGCCGAGCAGGCTCGGCGACACGCTCGCGGTCGCCGCCAGAAAACCCTCGGCGGTGCCGGCGCGGATCGCGGCGAGGAAGCGGGTGTTGGCCGCGGCGACGTCGTGGAGGTGGATGCCGTGCAGTCCTGGCGGCTGCTCGGCGAGCCCCGGCGTCGAACTGGGGCCGCAGGCCACGACCTCCACGCCCGGCGTCAGCATCGCCGCCCGCAACGCGTGCACGCGGGTCGCGGGAGGATCGCAGCAGCCGTGATCGACGAGGAGCAGCCGCATGCGCGAACCGGGATTCGGTCAGAGCCAGCCGCACCACCGGGCGGCCGTCAGGGCGACCGCCATCCAGGCCGCCGCCCCCCAATCGTCCGCCATGATACCGAGGCCCGCCGGCAGGTGCTCGAGCTGCCGGCAGGGAAACGGCTTGGCGATGTCGAAGACGCGGTGGATCAGGAACGCGGCGAAGAGCAGTGGCAGGGCCTCCGGCAGGGAGTCCCGCGCGGTCGCCGGCACCGCCAGCAGTCCCAGCGGCACGCTCGCCATCTCGTCGTACACGATCGCGCCCGGGTCGCTCTCGCCGCCGAGCCTGCGGGCCGCCGCGGTGCACAGCGGAATGCCGGCCAGATTGAGCCCGACGACGAGCGCGGCTTCCGCGGCCGGCGCGAGGCCGAACCGGGCGAGCCCGAGCGCGAGCCCGACGCCCGCCGCGGCCCCGAACGTCCCCGGGGCGAACGGCAGGCGACCGAGCCAGCCGCAGGTGGCCGCCCACACGGCAGGGTCGCGCCACGCCGTGCGGGCGGAGGTCGATTCAGCCGGCTCTGGACGCGGGAGGGAGGACGCCATGCCCCGATATGGTAAGACTTTCGACATGACTTCGCCCGTCGAATCCTCCGATCTTGGCCGGCTCGAACTCGTCGAGTTCCCCCACCCTGCGCTCCTGCGACGCGCTCGGCCGCTCGTGCGGATCGACGACGCGATCCATGATGCGGTCGAACAGATGTTCGACATCATGTACCAGGCGGGTGGCATCGGCCTGGCGGCGAACCAGGTGGGCCTGCCCTACCGGATGTTCATCGTCAACCTCGAGGCCCGGCCCGACGCGGGGGAGGAACTCGTGTTCATCAACCCCGCGACCAGCCGGCCGCGCGGCAACGCCGTGCAGGAGGAGGGTTGCCTCAGCCTCCCCGGGCTGCGGATGGACGTCCGCCGGCCGGAGCGGATCGTCGTCACGGCGTGGTCGCTCGAAGGCGAGCCGTTCGAGGCCGATCTCGACGGGATGCTCGCCCGCGTCGTGCAGCACGAGTTCGACCACCTCGAAGGGCGGCTGTTCACCGACCGGCTGCCGGATGCGGCGGCGATCGAGGCCCGCCGGTCGCTCGACACGTTTCGGGAAGTGTTCACCGGCCGGCAGGCGCGGGGCGAGCTGCCGCCGACCGCCGACCTCGTGGCGCGGCTTGACCGGCTCGAAGCGGAGCGGTGCGGCAACGCCTGACGGGCATGACGTCGCTCCAGCCGCTGCGGCTCGTGGTGATGGGCACGGGGCCGTTCGCCGTGCCGATGTTCCGCGCCCTGCGGGAATCGCACCACCGCATCGAAGCGGTCGTGACGCGGCCCGATCGCGTGGCGGCCGGGCGTCGGCCGCCGCCCAACCCGATGCGCGAGGCGGCGCTCGCGGCGGGGGTGCCGATCCTCGCGCCCGATCGCATCAATGACGACGAGGCGATCGACATGCTCGCCCGGCTGGCCCCCGACCTGTTCGTGGTCTGCGACTACGGCCAGATCCTCTCGCCGCGCGTGCTCGGGCTGGCACCGCTCGGGGGCATCAACCTGCACGGGTCGCTCCTGCCGCGGCATCGGGGCGCGGCGCCGATCCAGTGGTCCATCCTGGAGGGCGACCCGATTACCGGCGTGAGCGTGATCCACATGACGCCGGCGCTCGACGCGGGCAACGTGATCGTGGCGCGGGCGGCGCCGATCTATCCGGGCGACACCGCCCCGGCTCTCGAGGCGCACCTGGCCGACCTGGGTGCGGGGGCGACGCTCGAGGCGATCGAGCGGCTCGACGCCGCGCGGGCGATCCACAAGCCGGGCGAGCCGCTCCAGATCGGCGTGCCGCAGGACGCCGGCAAGGCCACGCGGGCGCCGCGGCTCTCGAAGGCCGACGGACTCGTGCACTGGGAATGGCCCGCCCCGCGGATCGAGCGGATGCGCCGGGCCCTCGAGCCCTGGCCGCGGACGACGGCGTTTTTGGAGCGGGCGGGCGGCGAGCCGCTGCGGCTGGTCCTCGACGACGTGGCGGTGGACACGGACCATGCCGACCAGGCCACGCGGGCACAGCCGGGAACGATCCTCGCCGCCGGTGATGCGGGGATCGTGGTCGCCTGCGGCGCCGCCACGGCGCTCGCCATCCGCCGGATGGTTCCCGAGGGGCGCCGCGGGATGACCGCGGCCGAGTTCCTCCGCGGCTCTCCCATCCTGCCGGGGATGCGGTTTTCTGGTGCCGCCCGGATAGAATCCGGGTCCCCGAAGTCCTCCCCTTGAATCCCATGAAGCGGCTGTGGATCGAAACCGTCGGCTGCCAGATGAACGTGCTCGACAGCGAGCTCGTGGTCGCGGCGCTGCGCCGGCAGGGCTGGGGCATGGCCGCGACCCCGGCCGAGGCCGACGCCGTCTTCTACAACACCTGCTCGGTGCGGCAGCATGCCGAAGACAAGATCTATTCCGCGCTCGGCCGCGTGCGGTTGGAGAAGGAGCAGCGGCCCGACCTGATCGTCGGCGTGCTCGGCTGCATGGCCCAGAAGGACCAGTCGCTCGTACGCACCCGGGCCCCGTGGGTCGATCTGGTCGTCGGCCCCGGGCAACTCCACCAGGTGCCACGGCTCGTGGCGGCGATCCAGGCCGGCGCCGGCCCGCAGCTGGAGGTGAGCTTCGACCGCAAGGGAAAGAGCCGCGACGAGATCGCCCGCAGCTTCGAGAGCTACGACCCCGACCGCGATCCGGGAATGCGGCCCACGCCCTTCCAGGCGTTCGTGCGCACGCAGACCGGCTGCGACAAGTTCTGCGCGTTCTGCGTGGTGCCGCACGTGCGCGGCCCCGAGCAGGCCCGGGCCCCCGACACGATCCTCGCCGAGGCCAGGAAGCTCGTGGACGAGGGCTGCCGCGAGATCACGCTCATCGGCCAGACCGTCAACAGCTACCGGTGGACCGACGGTGGTCGGACGCACAGGCTTTCCGACCTGCTCGCCCGGCTCGGCGGCGTGGACGGACTCGACCGCATCAAGTTCGTGACGAACTACCCGCGCGACATGACGCCCGACCTGATTGCGGCCGTCCGCGACCTGCCGAAGGTGTGCCACTACCTGCACGTGCCGGCCCAGCATGGCAGCGACGCGGTGCTCGCCCGCATGAAGCGCGGCTACACGATCGGGGAGTACATGGAGATGCTCGCCCGGGTGCGGGAGGAGCTGCCGCACGCCGCGGTCACGAGCGACTTCATCGTCGGTTTCTGTGGCGAGACCGACGCCGAGTTTCAGACCACGCTCGACCTCGTGAAGCAGGCCGGCTTCAAGAACAGCTTCATCTTCAAGTACAGCCCGCGGCCGGGCACCAAGGCGTTCGAGCGGCTGCCGGACGACGTGCCCGAGGAGCGGAAGAAGGAGCGCCACCGACTGTTGCTCGACGCGCAGGGAGAGGCGAGCCTGGCCGGCAACACGCCCTTCGTGGGGACCCGCCAGCAGGTGCTCGTCGAGGGGCTCTCGACCCGCGACGAGAAGCGCGACCTCCGGCCGGGCCCCGACGACACCGCCCAGCTCACCGGCCGGACGATGTGCGACCGCATCGTGGTGTTCGACGCGCCGCTGCGGCTCGTGGGCCGGCTCGTGGACATCGACATCACCGCCGCCGGCGCCTGGTCGCTCGCGGGGATCGTCGCCGACGGCCTCGCCGATGCCGTGCCGCTCGATCAGGTGCACGTCCACCAGATCGCGCCGCCTCCGTCGGCGAAGGTGTGACGTGCCCGCCGGCGACCTGATGCAGCGGCTGCTCGAGGATCCGCAGGCCGCCGCGGCGTGGGGCGTCTCCGCCGGGCTCGCCGAGCCCGCGGCGGCCCAGCGCGCCTTCGCGACGCTGGCGGGGCTCGGGGTGCCGTTCGATCTGCTCGGAAGCCTGGCGGAACAGCTGGCGGCGCTCCTGCCCGAGGCGGCCGACCCCGACCTCGTGCTGGCGGCGGTCGAGCGGTTTTTCGCGGCGCTCCGCAGCCCGATCTCGACCGCGGCGCTCTGCGATCGTGATCCCCTGGCGCTGGGCACGCTCGTGCGCATCTTCTCCGCGAGCCCACACCTGGCCGGGATCGTGATCGCCGATCCGGAGTCGTGGGAGCAGGTGCGGCTGGGGCAGGGGCGGCCGCAGCGACGCGAGTCCGTGGCCGCG
>RFUD01000186.1 GCA_009923125.1 Planctomycetia bacterium | reverse complement strand
CGTCGCCGGCACGCCCGTCCGGCAGCTGCAGCCCTTCGGAGCCGGATACCGCGGCGGGGTGTTCGTCGACACGGCCGACATCGGCACGTTTAGCGGACGGGCTCGGACGTCGTCGGCACCCGACGGCATCACCGAGCTCGTCATCGGCAGCGGCCCCGGGATTCGGGCCACGGTCAACGTCTACAACGGCCAGCCGGCCAGGCCGACGCTCCTGAATTCGTTCAATCCCTTCGGCAGCGGCTACAACCGCGGCGCGTCGGTGGCCCGCCTGCCGTCGAGCGTGCCGGGGAACGCCGACAAGATCCTCGTCTCCGCCGGGTCCAATGGTGGCTCGCTGGTCGAGACGTACACCGGCCTCTCGAAGACCCGCGAGGCAGCGTTCGCAGCCTACGCCGGCAGCCGGGCCGACGTGTTCTCGGCCGCGATCAACGACGCCGAACTGTTCAGCGTCGAGGGCCAGTTCGGCCGCACGAACGGCGTGCGGAAGGTCCGCTCCACGTCCGGCGCCGGCTCCACCACGCTCCCGCAGTCCACGGCGTCCTACCCACCGCTCCGCGTCGCCATCCTTCGCAAGTAACGCGTGGCGTGGGGCAAGCGTCTCGCTTGCCGGGTCTTGGCAACCGGGACGGTCGCCCCACATGTTCTTGGCAACCGGGACGGTCGCCCCACATGGTCTTGGCAACCGGGACGGTCGCCCCACGTCTGCACTACCAGCGGTATTCGGTGCCGAGGTTGGCACCGTGCAGGAACAGCGTGCCGTTGTCGTTGATGCCGGTCCCCGCACCCTGCGCGGTGGCGAAGTCCCACTGGGCGGGCGCCAGGGCGGCGTTGGTGAGCCAGTAGAAGTTGTATCCGGCCCGCAGACCCCAGTGCTGCGTGATCTTGTAGATCAGCGTGCCGTTCAACTGCCCGATGAAGCCCACGCCCGAGGCCGTCGCCGACTCCGCGCCCCGCTCCACGCCCGAGATCGTGCCCACGATCGGGTCGGCGGCCTGGAAGGCGCTCGTGCCGCAGAGGGCCGTCTTCCACCAGCCCTCGACGGCCCACCGGCACCATTCCCGGCGTCCACGCTGGCCGATCTGGGCGCCGAAGTAGTTGGTGCTCGTCCGCACGTTATAGCTGGCCGGCTCCGGCGGCGTGCAGCAGAGCACGTTGAGGTTGGCCTGTTCGTCGAGCCCCGCCCAGATGAAGCCGGCGAGCCAGTCCACGCAGTGGCAGTTCGGCCGGCACCGGGTGAGGCCGCACCAGTCGGGGCCGCATTCCTGGCAGCAGTCGTAGCAGAAGACGTTGGCCTCGAAGATGTTGAGCGTGGACCAGTAGGTGGCACGCACCTGGTCGGCGTCGTTGAAGTTGTTGACGGCCAGGCCGAGCGGCGGCGGCAGTTCGAGGTTCGCCGGGCCCGTCACCGTCGCACTGCCGAACATCCCGTAGATGCCCGTGTAGCCGATCTCCCAGCCGAGCGTGTCGGTGAACAGGTGGCCGTAGAACAGCCTGACGCCGGTGGCCGTCGAGGGATACAGGTCCTGCGCCGTCATCACCGGCTGCCCCGTGTCGGAATTGAAGACGAGCGGTGCGTTGCCGATCCCGTTGTTGCGCTGCAGAAACAGCACGTCGAAGATCGCGTAATGCGTCCAGTTCGGGCAGCAGCAGCACTGCCGCAAGGACTGCATGCATGCATCGTCGGCCTGCATCGCCTCGAGCTGCGTCGCATCCAGGCCCGGCGCCGCGATGTCGGTCGCCGCAGCCGCGGGCGGCTGGCCGGCCGCGGGGGGGATGCCGGCGAACGGATCGGGGTCCTGGCCCGTCGCCCTCCCGGGCACGACCGCCGCACACGTGAACCCGAGGCACAGGAGCCCGCCCCACAGGCCGACCACCGCCCGCCTCGCACTCCACCGCGCCGTGAGTCCCCTGCGTGTCGCCACCGCTATTGCCCCCACGAAAGACCTGGCCCCCGATACCCCGCGCTACGAGAAGGGGTATCGACGTCCCAGAAGTCCTCCAAACAGAGGGCGTGCCGGTTTTTCAGCCTGACGGGCCAGCTCCATGGCAATCTGGATCGATCGTGCGGATTGGCCCACGCGGCGCGGCGGGACGGGGCGGCCGTGTTTTCCGGTCAGCTAACGCGGGGCGGCGGCCGCGACGCGGCGGTAGAGCTCGATGTCGAGGGCGTTGTGCTGCTCGATCAACCGGCGATCCTCCGCCGACAACTGCGTCGCCGGCCGCCGGCTCCGCGTGCAGTTGGTACGTTCCCCGGAAAACCTGCCGTCGAACCCCACGGCCGTGCGGATCGCATCCATGGCGGCATCGAGACGCTCGGCGATCCCCACGATCCGATAGCGGTGGTTCAGCACGTCCCAAGCCCCCTCGACCGCCCGTGCCGGATCCCGTTCCGCGGCCTCCGGCCTGACGCCGAGAAATCGACAGACCATGTGGTTGCGCAGCTCGTCGCTCAGGCCCGCCGCGACGTAGGCCCCGGGTGACAGGTCGCCTCCGGCGACGGCGGCGTGCAGGTAGTGCTCCGGCTTCTCGCGCACGTAGTAGTAGTGCGAGAGGATGCGATCGACCGGCTCGCGGAGCACGGTCGCGGCGATCGTCCCGGGGGCCGTCCAATCGAGCAGTTCGTGGGCACCATGGCCGATGACGAGGTCGTAGGCGTGCCGCCGCGCGACGGGAAGCCGCTTGAACCCGGCACACTCTTCCGGACGCCGGCCATACACTTGGTATGTGCGCGAACCGGCGTAATGCCGTTCGAAATAGCCGCGCGTGGCCGTGCCACCGCACTTGGGAATGTGCTCGAACAGCAGCTTGCGCGCCCGGGAGCGGGGCCTCAGAAACGTGATCATCCGCGCCGGCTCCGAGTGGCCCTCGCCCGCGGCGGAAGGCGAACCACATTCCCCGCCGGCGAGGGGGCATGGATACCGCACCGACCCATCCGGCCGCAAGGGCAACCGGGGCCTATTTTCCGGCCGCCCGCGTTCGGGCCTCGGTGAGGCTGGCGCGGACGGCGTCGTTGCGGTGCGCCTCGGGGATCTGCTCGAGGATGGCGACGGCGGCCGCGGCGTGACCACAGTCGAGATAGCAGTTGGCCAGATTGAGAAACCCCTCGGACTGGTTCGGATACCGCCTGGTGACGGCCGTGAAGCACTCGATCGCCTGCGCGAAGTCACCGGCGTCGGCGCACAAGACACCGAGATTGTTGAGGATCTGCATCCGGTTGGGGTTCTCGACCCGGGCCCGCTCGAGGCAGGCTCGGGCCGCCGCGAGATCCCCGAGTCGCAGGTGGCCCATCCCCTCGCGGAACGACACGGGCGTGGAGAGCGGGTCGAGTGATCGCCAGGGCGTGGCTGCCTGCCGCGCGTGATCCACGACGGCACGCCAGTCGCCGGCGTCCTCGGCGAGCATCGCCTTGACGATCGCCTGCTCCTGACGCCGCGCCGCCCACGCGTAGACGGCGGCCAGCCCGACCACGAGCATGGCCATGGGGAGCACGAGGCGCCACGGAAACATCTGAGAACTCAGCCCGTCGATCGTTCGGTCACTCGTCTCAGTGCACGCCACCGTCTGGCCACGCAGCACGACGACCGCCGCCAGCAACACGGCCAGCACCACCTGGTGGCTCACCCGCTCCAGCGGGAAGTCGAACACCGAGCCGGCCGAGTAGGCGACGAGCGACATCGCGATGCCCAGCGCCAGCCAGGCGTCCTGCCGCGAGGCCGGGCCGCGCAGCACCGTGCGGATCGCCAAGAGCGCCGCGATGAAGATGCCGACGAACGCCGCCAGCGCGAACGCCCCCTTCTCGGCCCACACCCAGAGCAGGTCGTTGTGCGGCTGGGTCCAGTTCGTGGTGTGGATCCGGGCGAATTCGAAGTCGGTGTCGAAATACTCGTGGAGGCGGATCGTGAAGTTGCCGGCGCCGACACCGGTGAGCGGGTGATCGGCGATGATCCGGGAGGTCAGGCTCCAGATCGCGAGCCGACCGCCCTCCCGGGGTCGGGCTGTAGGACCCTCGGGCTCGACCACGATGCTGCGGATGCGTCGCGCCAGCGGATTGGAGTCGGGCGCTGTGGCGACGACCGTGGCCGCCAGCCCGAAGCCCGCGACGAACAGGCCGAGCAGGGCGGTGCGCCACCGCCTCGAGATGCCGAGCGGCCCCGGGCACGCGACCACCCCCACGAGCCCGGTCACGAGGCCCGCGGCGAGCCCGACGTAGGCCGACCGCGTCTGCAGGAGGACCAGCATCGCCGCCACGGCGACCGCCACGGCGCCCGCCGCCGTCCGCCAGGCTCCGCGGAGGACCACCATGCCGACGAGGCAGATCGGCAGGAGCAGGTCGAGGAAGTGGGCGTAGAGGTTGGCACTCGACTGCAGGCCGGTGACCCGCTCCATCAGTTCGCGGCCGTGGAGGCCGACGCCGTGCTGCGCGATCGTGGTCGCCCAGCCGGTCGCGGCGCTCACGGCGGCCGAGACGACGCACAGTTTCACGATCGCCTCCTGCCATCGCGGCACGGTCGGCAGGAGCAGGCACGACAGCCCGAGCACGATCAGGGACACGAGCGTCTTGAACACGTCGGTGAACCCCGCCGTGACATTCACGGCGAAGGCGAGCGATGCCACCGTCAGCAGGGCGTAGGCGGCGTAGCAGAGCACGATCGGGTCGCGGAGCGGCCGGGCGTCGAGCCGCCCCGGCCGGGTCGCCCAGGGCAGGACCGCGAGCACCGCGGCGATGAACGTGGCCGCAGAGAGCAGGCGGGGGATGAGCGTCTTGTCATAGGTCGTCGGATCGCGGATCACGTGCAGACCCACGAGCAGGAACCCGAAGAACACGCCGAACAGGATCCGGTCCCGCAGCGTCGCAGAGACGGTCGCACGCTCAGTCGCAGGATTTTCCGGCCCGGGCACCATGCCTCAAGGATGCGCTGCGGGCGGCGCGGATGGAAGCACGAAGGGACGCGGGGAAAAACCCAGGTCCCGGACCGCGGCGGCGTGGTCGAACACGAGGTCGTCGTCCATCCGATCGAACATGGCAGTGGTGACGTGGCGGTAGCGGGGCAGGGCCCGCAGCAGCGGGACGGCGAGCCGGACCAGCCAGCCCGGCAGGGAAACGATCCTGGCGGGCTGCCCGAGGGCCTCGAACACCCGCTCCACCATCCTTCGGTAGGGCAGGGCCTCGCCTCCGGACAGGTCGTACGCGGCGCCGGCTGAGGCGGCCGTCAGGGCCGCGACGCAGGCCGCCGCCACGTCGTCCACGTGGACTGGCTGCCGCAGGCCGCGGGCCGCCCCCACGACCGGGAAAAACCCCCAACGGCGGATCCAGCGGCTGATCATGGCAATGTTCCGGTCGTGCAGGCCGTCATAGATGAGCGTGGGGCGGAGGATCGTCACGGCGATGCCGGAGCGTGCGGCCCAGTCGAGCACCGTACGCTCGGCGGCGGCGAGCGCCGA
>RFUD01000185.1 GCA_009923125.1 Planctomycetia bacterium | reverse complement strand
TCCGCGGTCTGTTCGACGGCAAGGCCTGGACGATGGTCACGCAGGCCGCCTCCACTCCGCTGCCGGTGCGCGTGCTGCCGCGCGGTAACTGGCAGGACGAAACCGGTCCGGTGGTCCTGCCGGCCACACCGTCGTTCCTGCCCGCCCGTCTCGAAAGCACCGACGAGAAGCGGCTCACGCGGCTCGATCTCGCCAACTGGCTCGTGTCGGACGCCAATCCGCTCACACCCCGCGCGGTGATGAACCGGCTCTGGGCGCTGTTCTTCGGTACGGGGCTCAGCGCCGTCGTCGATGATCTCGGCTCGCAGGGCGAACTGCCCACGCATCCGGAGCTCCTCGACTGGCTGGCCTGTGAGTTCCGCGAGTCGGGCTGGGACATGAATCACATGATCCGGCTGATCGTGACCAGCCGCACGTATCGGCAGTCGAGCTCGCTCGTACCGGCGGCGCTGGCCGTCGATCCGGCCAACCGACTGCTCGCCTCGCAGAACCCGCGCCGGCTGGAAGCGGAATTCGTCCGCGACAACGCCCTGGCGATCGCCGGCCTTCTCGACCTCGACGATCTCGGCGGCCCAAGTGTGAAGCCGTATCAGCCGGCCGGCTACTACGCCTCGCTGCAGTTCCCGAATCGCGACTACGTGGCCGACACTGACGGCCGCCAATGGCGCCGCAGCCTCTACATGCACTGGCAGCGGACGTTCCTCCATCCGATGCTCGCCAACTTCGACGCACCCGCCCGCGACGAGTGTGCCGCCGCCAGAAACGGCAGCAACACGCCGCAGCAGGCGCTGACGCTGCTCAACGACCCGATCTTCGTCGAGGCGGCGCGGGTGTTCGCGGCCCGACTTCTCGAGGATGCGTCGGTGGGTGACGACACGGCCCGGATCCGCCTCGCCTATCGACAGGCCGTCAACCGCGAACCGCGCGAGCAGGAACTGGCCTCGCTCGTGGGCTTCCTCGGCACCCAGCGCGAGGCCTTCAAGGCCGCTCCGGCCGATGCCGAGAAGTCGCTCGCCATCGGCCTCGCCCCCCGCCCCACACTCGACCCGGTCGAACACGCGGCCTGGACGCAACTCGCCCGCGTGCTTTTGAACACGCAGGAAGTGATCACGAGATATTGAAACGTTCTGGACCTTGCGAAACCTGATCCGGCACGACAAACGAAGGAGGCGAGGGGGTCGGCGAACGCTCGAGGAGCATTGGGCCGCCGCGGCCCACGCGACGAGACTTTTGCCGTCCCCGAGCCGGCGAACCACGAAAAAGCACGAACCATGACTCCACTCGACCCCATCTCGATCGCCCGCCGGAGTTTTCTCCGCCAAAACACCTACGGCCTCGGCGGCATCGCCTTGGCGATGCTGGGCCACGAGTCGCTGGCGGCGGCGGCGAAGCCCGCCGGCCTGCCGAAGCCGGAAGACTGGACCGGTGCACTCGCGGCCCCGCACTTCCCGGTGAAGGCCAAGCGGGTGATCTTCCTGTGCATGGCGGGCGGGCCTTCCCAGTTCGAATCGTTCGACTGGAAGCCAGCGCTCCAGGAGCTCGACGGCAAGGAGTTTCCCGAGTCGTTCACGAAGGGCCAGCAGCTCGCCCAGTTGCAGAACACCGTCCTCAAGGCCCGGGGCTCGTTCGTCGGGTTCAAGAAGCACGGCGAGTCGGGCATCGAGGTGAGCGACCTTTTTCCGCACATCGCCCGGCAGGCCGACAGGCTGTGCGTGATCCGCTCGATGCAGACCGAGCAGATCAACCACGACACGGCCCACGCCTTCATGAACACAGGGTCGATCATCAAGGGCCGGCCGAGCATGGGCTCATGGCTGCTCTACGGCCTCGGATCGGCCACGCAGGAGCTGCCCGGGTTCATCGTGCTCACGTCGGCCGGCAAGACGGGCCAGCAGCCGATCTCGGCCCGGCAGTGGTCGAGCGGCGTGCTGCCGAGCCGCTTCCAGGGGATTCTCTTCCAATCGAAGGGAGACGCCGTCCACTACATCGGCAATCCCGAAGGCGTCTGCCAGAGCACGCAGCGGCAGGTCGTCGAGGAGATCGGCCGTCTCAACGGTTTTCTCGCCGCCGAGCAAAACGACCCGGAAATCGCCACGCGGATCGCCCAGTATGAAATGGCCTTCCGGATGCAGGCGAGCGTACCCGAGCTCACCGACTTCACCGGTGAGACCCAGGAGACGCTCGATCTCTATGGCGTCAAGCAGCCGGGCGACGGCTCGTTCGCCTCGAATTGCCTGCTCGCCCGGCGGCTCGCCGAGCGCGGCGTCCGCATGATCCAGCTCTACCATCGCAATTGGGACCACCACGGCGGCATCGAGGAGGGCATGAAGGATGCGTCAGCCGCCGTCGACAAAGCCTCCGCGGGCCTCATCGAGGACCTCGCCCGCCGCGGCTTGCTCGACGACACGCTCGTACTCTGGGGCGGCGAGTTCGGCCGCACGCCGATGGGCCAGGGCAGCGGCCGCGACCACCACATCCTCTCCTTCAGCGTGTTCCTCGCCGGCGGCGGCATCAAACCGGGCACCACGTGGGGCGCGACCGACGAACTGGGCTACCGGGCCGTGGACGACGTGGTGGCCGTCCACGACCTCCACGCCACGATCCTCGCCCTGCTCGGGATCGACCACCACCGCCTGACGACCAAGTTCCAGGGCCTCGATGTGCGGCTCACGGGGATCGCGGGGAACGTCGTCAAGGGCATCATGGCATGATCAATCGTCGACGTAGCAGCCTGAGCGGAGGCATGTGGCTCAAGACGTGGGCGACAGTGATCGTGCGCGTCACGCTGGCGGTCTCGATCGCGGTCAACGCCAGACTCGGATGGGCGATCGACTTCGCGCACGACGTCGTGCCGCTCATGAAGAAGTATTGTGGCGAATGCCACACCGGCGACGCCAAGCAGGGCGGCTTTTCGATGAACACGCGCGAGGATCTGCTCGCCGGCGGCGATTCAGGCACGCCAGGGTTCGTCGAAGGTGACGCGGCGAGCAGTGAGATCATCGCCCGGATCACGAGCGCTGATCCCGACTCCCGCATGCCGAGCGAGGGCCCTCCACTGCCTCCCGAAGCGATCGAACTGTTCAAACAGTGGATTGCCGAACAAGCGCCGTGGGAAGAGGGATTCGCTTTCCAACGCACGACCTGGGAACCACCGCTGCGGCTCCGCTCGATCGAACTGCCTCCGGAGGAAGAAGGCCGTACGAATCCGGTCGATCGCGTCGTCGACGGCTACTGGAAGGCCAAAGGCATCGCCCGGCCGCCCCGCGCCGACGACCGCGCGTTCATTCGCCGCGTGAGCCTCGACCTGGTCGGCCTCCTGCCCGATCCGGAGCGCGTGGAGGCGTTCGTGGCCGACTCGGCTTCCGACAAGCGTGCGCGACTGGTTCGCGGGCTCCTCGATGATCGGTTCGCCTACGCCGAACACTGGATGACCTTCTGGAATGATCTGCTCCGCAACGATTACACCGGCACCGGGTTCATCACCGGAGGCCGCCGGCAGATCACGGCTTGGCTCCATCGGTCGCTCGTGCACAACAAGCCCTTCGACCAGTTCGTCCGCGAGCTGATCGCGCCCACCGACGAGTCGCGCGGGTTCATCGAAGGCATCGTGTGGCGCGGCACCGTGAACGCCAGCCAAACGGTGCCGATCCAGTTCGCACAAAACGTCGGCCAGACATTCCTCGGCATCAACCTCAAGTGCGCGAGCTGCCACGATTCGTTCGTGGATCGCTGGACGCTCAAGCAGACCTACGACCTGGCGGCGATCGCGTCGGCGGCGCCGCTCGAACTGCATCGCTGCGACAAGGCCACCGGCACGACGGCCACGCCGGCCTGGCTCTTCGAGGAGCTTGGCCAGGTCGATCCCCAGGCTCCCCCGTCGCGGCGGCTGGAGCAGTTGGCCGCGCTCATGACCACTCCCGACAACGGTTGGCTCTCGCGCAACCTCGTCAACCGGCTCTGGCATCGGCTCATGGGCCGAGGCATCGTGCATCCGGTGGACAGCCTGCGGCTGCCGCCGTGGAGCGAAGACCTCCTCGACACGCTCGCCGGCGACCTCGTCGCCTCGAAGTGGGACGTCAAGCACGTCCTCGCGACGATCTGTACGTCCGAGACGTATGGTGCCGCCACGCCTGCCGTCGCCGGCCAAGCCCAGGGCACGGACTACGTGTTCCGCGGACCGCTCCCCCGGCGGATGACGGCCGAGCAGTTCACCGATGCGGTGTGGCAGCTGACGAACACCGCACCGCCAAAGACCGATGCCGAGGTGCTGCGATTCGAGCCGCCCCCGGGAGCCGCCGCCGTGCAGCCCGCCGCCACGTGGATCTGGTCGAACGACCTGGCTGCCTCGCCGCCCGGCGAGAAACTGACCTTCCGCACGACGTTCGAGCTTCCGGCAGATGCTGTCCACGGCGTCATCGTGTTCGCGGCCGACAACGAGGCGACGGTGTTCATCAATGGAAAGCCCACCGCGAAGAGTGCCGACTGGACTCGGCCGGTGATGGAGATCGTGACGTCCGATCTGCGGAAAGGCCCCAACGAGATCGTCGTCACGGCTGCCAACGGCACCGCCGGTGGGCCGGCGGCGCTCCGGGTCGAACTGCGGGTGAAGACGGCCGACGGCACTACGCACACGGTCGCCACCGACGACTCTTGGCAGTGGACGGCGGCACAGCCCGACGGGCGGGGAACGTTCAAGAAGGGAAAGGAGCCGACCGACTGGGCTCCGGCAGCCGTGGTCAAGACGCAAAGCACGTGGGATGCGGCCATGGCGGACTTCGCCGCGAAACTCCTCTACGCCCTGGCGCCCGACGCGCTGCCGATGGTCCGTGCGGCGCTCGTGAAGGGCACGGCCTTGATGGCCGCCTTGGGACGGCCGAACCGCGACCAGGTGGTGACGAGCCGGCCGAGCGACCTGACCACGCTCGAGGCGATCCAACTGGCCAACGAGCAGAGTCTGGCCGACGAATTTTCCCGGGGCGGGGCCGCCATTCTCCGGGACCATGGGCCTGCGGCCGACGCGATCGCTTCCTGGCTTTACGCGGCGGCCTTGAGCCGGAAACCGACGCCGGAGGAGGCCGCGGCCGCCCGCGATCTGCTGGGCGAAAAACCCACTGCTGACAGCGTCGCTGATTGCCTGTGGGCGATCGTGATGCTGCCCGAGTTTCAATTGATCAGGTGAGTGTCCCGGAGGCAGATCCCCATGAAGACCCGACGCGAACTCCTCCAGAGCCTGGCCGCCGCGGCCACCGCCACGATGGCACTGCCCGAGCCACGGGCCCGTGCGAGCACCGGTGCGGCCACGATCGTGCATCCCGCGGCCAAGGCCGACGCCATCATCGTGCTCTGGATGGCCGGTGGCATGGCGGCCCCCGACACGTTCGACCCCAAGAAATACAAGCCGTTCGAACCGGGGCTGGCGGTCGCCGACGTGATCAGCACCTTTCCATCGATCCCGACGG
>RFUD01000184.1 GCA_009923125.1 Planctomycetia bacterium | reverse complement strand
GACGGACGCCGACGGCCACATCGCCCTGGTCTTGGATCACGGCGAGATCGTCGGGTGGGCGAGGACGGAATACTGGCTGGCCGGCGACGACGGAGCCGACGGGTACATGATGTACGACACCCTCGAAGCCTTCGTCGCGCCGCCGTACCGCCTGCGAGGCATCGCTGCCTTCGCGGCATCCGGCATCTACTCTGCCGTGCTCCACGAGAACGGCGGCGCTGTCGCCGTCTTCCACCCGCACATGCAGCTCGTGGCCCGCCGGGCCGGGCTTTGGCCGACGCTTTTTGCCAAGGAGGACGGGCAGTGGCGCCGAGTCTGATGACACCTGACGAGCGTGCGCACATCGTGATGCGGCTGGTCGCCATGCAGCACGCGCTGCGGACGGTTTGCGACGGGGCCGAGGAGGCAGGCCGCACCGCGCAGGCCGCCGGCGCGAACGGCCTGGCCGTGGCGACGTTTTTGATGAAAGAGGCGATCGAGGAGTTCGCGAAGGAACTGAACAAGTTTGTCCTGGGCAACGCCGCCGATGAGTGAGATCGAAGAACTCTACGCCGAGATCGGCAGGCTCTCTCGTCTGGCGGACGACTATGAGCTGATGTATCTGCGCGCGGCCGAGGGCAGCCGCGGACACCAGCGTGGGCTTGAGCGGGCGCTGCGGCGGGCCGCCAGGCTGGAGTCGGAGCTGCGGCTTGAGCGAGCCTCGAAAACCTCCCAGATCGGTCGCCTGCTGGCCGAGAACGAAAGCCTGAAAAAAAAGGCCGAGCGGCTGTCGCTGCGGCTGATCGCTGAATGGAGCAAAAACAAGTGAAGCACAACCCGAGAATCGACGCGGCTGAACTGTTCCGGGTCTGGTATGGCCCGCTGCCGAACGCGGAGGCAGCGGCCGCGCTCGGTATCTCGGTCTACCAGTTCTACGTCGCCGGAAAGCGGCACCATCTGCCAATCAGAACGCATCTGATGAGCGCGAAGAGGCGGCGAGGCAAGCCAGAGACGGATGTTGTGGGCGAGGAGTACGAGCGACGGAAGGCCGCGGTCCGCGCCCAGTGGAGCGACGAGGAGCGTGAGAAGCGCCGCGTCGGACCGTCGGCGCGCCCGTGGCAGTTGCCGTCGTATGCCTACGACGGTCGCGTGTGCGCGTTCGTGAAATCAGCACTGGACTAATTTGCTACATCCGCCGACAATTTGCGGGTGAGAAAGCCGCCGCTCGAGAAAACGATCGTCGCGAACGTCATGGCCGTGGCCCGGTCCCTCGGCTACTGGACGATGAAAAACCACGGCTCGCAGTTTTCGGTGGCTGGCCTGCCAGACGTCCTCTGCATCCGAGATGGCCGGGCTGTCTGGCTGGAGGCGAAGCGACCCGGCGAGGAGCCGACGCGGATTCAAGAGCATCGGATGCGCGAGTTGATCAAGGTCGGGTGTCCGGTCGCCGTCGTGCGTTCGGCCGGCGATGCCCGCGAGTTCCTGGAGAGCCTCGGGTGAGAGCCATCGACTACTGCCGTCAGATCGACGACTCCGATCCGATGACGACCTGGAGGGCGCACATCCTCCAGCTCGCGAACATCGCCGCCGGCTGCCGGTCCATTCTGGAACTGGGCAGCCACCGCGGCATCTCCACGGCGGCCCTCGCGCTCGCCGCCCCCGACGCTGAAGTCGTGAGCGTCGATCTCTGCGACACGGTCCCCGAGGGCGACCGCGTTGCCTTCTGGGCGTCGCACGGGATCAAGAACATCGTCCCGATCAAGGACTCTGCCGCTGCGTATCTCTCGCGATGCCTCATGGCCGGCGAGCGGTTCGATCTCGTGTTCCACGACGCCGTCCACGGCGATGCGGCGGCGGCTGAGTACGTCGCCTGCGCGGAGATCGCCGACATCGTTGCGATCCACGACTGGGAGCAGTTGTCTCCACCGCACCAGGACGATCTCGTCAATCGGTTCCGCAGTTGGTCGGCGACATCGGACACGCGGGGGCGGCACCTGTTCGTGGGGTGGCGCAAATGAGCGACATCGTGATGACGGGCTGGCGGGGGGCTGAGTTCGCGAGGATCGCCTGCCACACGCTGCCGCGGATGGACGCCTACGCACAGCGGCACGGGATGGAGTGCCACTGCGTGAACCTAGCCAGCGGCTCTGCGTCGCCATCGTGGATGAAGGTTCCGAACGTCGGGGCGGCGCTGGCCGACCACGAGCGGGTGCTTTGGCTTGACGCCGACATCGTGGTCGCGGACGGCGAGCAGAACATATTCGACATCATCGAGGACGACGCTTGGCAGGCAGTGGTCGAGCACGAGACGGAGTGCGGGCTGGTGCCGAACTGCGGCGTCTGGGTGGTGACGCGGGCGATGCTCCCGTGGCTGGAGTTCGCCTGGGAGCGAATGCGAGAGGCGTTCCACGAGCATCCGTGGTGGGAGCAGGCCGCCGTGATGACGATGATGGGCTACAACGTCACACTCGCCGGCGGCTGGCCGCACGCCACGCTGTCGGCTGCCACGGAGCTGCATGACCGGACGCAGTTCCTGCCGGCGAGGTGGAACGACCACCCCGCGGATCGCCGGCGGGTCGCCGCCCCGGCGTTCGTTCATGTGACGCAGTACGCGGACCGCCTCGCCGAGGTACGGAGGCTCTGTGCTGCGACCTGAAGACGTCTGGCCGGTCGATCGCGAGTACGAGGAGTTGTACGCGAGCATGACGGCCGTCGGCCGGGAGGCGGCGCGGCACGGGGACGCCGTGATTCTGTCGATCGCGAGGAACGCGATGCCGCACCTGGCGAACACGCTGGAACTGGTGGCCGAGGTCGCACCGCGTTTTCGCTCGTGCCGGATGTACGTCTACGAGAATGACTCCGTGGACGGGACGGCCGACTGCCTTGACGCCTTCGCCGGCCGGCACCCGTGGGCAACGGTGGAGCACGGCGTCATTGGCGGCCCCGACTCGAGGGGCTTCGAGCCGGAACGCACGGTGCGGCTGGCGGCCTGCCGGAACAAGTGCCTGGAGTGGGCGAGGGGCAACGTCCCGTCGGCCACATGGGTCATCGTGCTGGACGTCGATCCGCACCACGGTTTCTCGCCGGACGGCGTCCTGAACAGCGTGGGGTGGTTGGTCACGAAGCGCACCGAGCCGGCGGTTTTGAGGGCGGCAGGTATGGCGAGTTTCAGCCTCTGGGCCGAGAGCCAAGGCGAGGGGAAGCCGCCGCAGATTGCACACTATGACGCCTACGCCGCGCGGCCGAACTGGTGGCGAGATCGCCGCGAGGAGATCGGATTTGGTTGGTTTTCGATGCTGCTCTTCCCGGTCGGCTCCCCTCCGGTGGCGATGAATTCCGCGTTCGGTGGGCTGGCCGTGTACGAGGGGTCGGCGATTCTCGCCCCAGGCGTCCGCTACGAGGGCGGTGACTGTGAGCACGTTCCGCTGCACCGGAGCATGCGGCGGGCCGGCTTCCAGATGTTCCTAAACCCAGGCTCAAGGTACATCGCTCACTGGCAATGACTCGCAGGCGACTGACGCAGGACGAGATCGCACGGAATAAAGCGAGAGCCAACGAGAAGCGCAAGCTGCACCGCTTGTGGGCCGGCGATTCGACGTTCGCCGAAATCTGCGAGGAGATGGGGATGACGGCCGAGGCAGTCCGCGAGTTCGCCGACTCGCTAGGGCTGGGGGAGCGGCCAGAGCCTGAGTTCTATCTGCCGACGCCGGCCGAGATCAGACTGGCCGCCGCCCGCATCCGCTCGCAGTGGACGCAGGCGGAACGGGAAGCCCGGCTTGAGGCGGCGCGGAATGGTAGACTGAATGAGGCTACAGGACGCGAGAATGAATGACGGCGGAACTGCGGCTCGTGATCGCTCCGAAGGAGGCGCGACTGACGCTGCGTCGCGGCGACGACGTCATCGAGGACGAGGTCTGGAAGTTTGACCGCAAGCTCGGCAACTCCGAGGCGACGGAGATCGCGAGAGTGGCCTTCGACGACGCCTACGACCTGCTCCAGTTCACAGCACACGGCGATGATTGACGACCGCCACATCGACGCCAGGGAGTTCGAGCGACGGGCCGGCGACGACTCGCCGCCGCTGATGAATCGCGTACAGGAGCCGCCGCCGAGTCACTGGGGAAAACTCACGAGCCGGGGGCGTACGAATTCATCGGAATACGTCAGGTTTTTGTCACGAGCCAAGGAGGCACGCAGTGAACGACGAGCAGCCGATTGACATCTACGGGGCGAATCTCCCGATCCTCGAGAAGCTGAAACTTCTCGCCGAGTGGGCGCCGCTGCTCGGCCGACTCCAGGTCGTCATCGACGCGAAGTCTCCCTACGATCAGGCGGTCGCGGTGGTCAACGCGCTCCAGTGGGCCGCCGGCAAGAGCACCGTCGAGATGGACGACGAGGCTCTGTTTCACCTGGAGGCTGTCCTGCGGTCGCCCGAGGGGCAGGCGTTCTTCCAGTGGATCATCTCAAAGGTACAGGCATGACGTACACACAGATGGCGGCGGTCGCCGCAGCGGTCGTGATTGCGGGCTGGCCGATCGTGAGCACGCTCGCGGCTTGGTTCGCGGCGAGGCCGAAGGACTCGTCCGTGGTGCCTGCGTATGGGGAGGCGATGGCTGACCTCCAGAGCGTCCGGGCCAGGCTGATCCGCACCGGCTGCCTGGCGCAGGATCAGAAGAACGCGATCGACGTTCTCACGCTCGCCCTCGTGGACGGAAGCGACAAATGAGAATCCCACTGAGGTTTATCGTGGCCGCTGTGCTCCTGCTGTTCGCGTGGAAGGACTCGATTCTCACGGCGATGTGGCCGCCGGCCCCGATGGCCGAGATCGACACGCCGCGGCCGTCGCCGGAGGTTCTTCAATTGGCGGCGCCGCTCAAGCCTCTCCTGCCGCGGATGCTGCCAAAGGACCGGCAGTACCTCGCCACCCTGTACGACGCGATGGCCTACGTTCTGATTCGCGACGGCGAGCGGAGCAAGGCGATCATCGGGACGAACGAGCAGTTTGCCGCGTTCCACGCCGGCACGCTGAACCTGGCGATCGACAAATCGAGCGTAGGGAAGTATCCGGGGCTGGCTGAAGCGATTGACGAGGTCTTCGCGGCTTTTGCCGGCTCGGACGTCAAAGACCTTGATGCTGACTCCCGCCGTCGGCTTGTGGCGGCGTGCGGCGTGATCTCGTGGTCGTTTGGGGTCGGCCGCGATGAGTGAGTTCAATCCGCTCGACGCCTACTCCAAGGGGCTGCTGGGCTGCCGGCAAGACCTGCGGGCCGACGAGGAGTTCGCCGACTCCGTGCTGCGACGCGGCGGCAACCCCGATGGCGGCGCTGTGGCCCATGAGTGGGAGTTCGCGGACGCCGGCCGCGGCAAGCTGACGATGCTCTTCCCCGTGGTCGAGAAAGTTTTTCCAGGCGCGTTCCCAGGCCCGACTCAGTTGACCGGCGACTGCGTCGCTCGGGCAACCGCGAACTGCCTGCTCACGAC
>RFUD01000183.1 GCA_009923125.1 Planctomycetia bacterium | reverse complement strand
CTGGCGAAGTAGCGCGCCGGCTTCGGACTCCCCGTATCCCCTCGCCGGACGTTCGCCTCCGCCCTCCAGGCTCCGGCTCACTCGGATTTTCCTGCGCTGCGCCATCCATGGCTGCGCTGGTAAAATACGCCGTCTCAGGGACACGGGGAGCCCGAATCCTCCTCAACTCGCAGGCGCAGGGAACTTGCGGCGGAGACGGTCGGTGCGATGCGCAAGAGCCGATGGGCAGATACGCGGCTTACTCCAAGCGCACCATCAGAGTTGAGAATGGACTAGCGATCGCCCTCGGCGATGGAGCAGCGTGCCGCCGGCTCCGAATGCGGGTCATTACCGCCTGCCCTGTCGGCCGGTGACGGCGCCTTGGGTTAGTCGGGCTCGGCAAGCGAGACGATCTCCGCATGTAGCCAAACCAGGCACGTGACCGTTTGCTCGCGAATCGGGTACGCTGCGTGCTGGAGACAGGCATGACCAGTTTTCGTGAACCGAGCCTGCAGGCGGCCGAGGAACAGCCGGCGGAGGACCGTGCGCTCAGGCCGCAGCGGATGTCCGAGATGGTCGGGCAGCGGGCGGTGTATGAGCGGCTCGAGATCGCGATCGATGCGGCCCGGAAGCGCGGCGAGACGCTCGGCCACATCCTGCTCGACGGGCCGCCCGGGCTCGGCAAGACGACGTTCGCCACGTGCATTCCGCGCGAACTGGGGACGACGCTCCAGATCGCCAGTGGGGCGGCGCTCGCGGCGCCGAAGGATCTGCTGCCCTATCTCACGAACGCCGCCGAGGGTTCGGTGCTGTTCATCGATGAGATCCATCGGCTGCCGATCGCCGTCGAGGAATTCCTCTATCCGGCGATGGAGGACTTCCGGATCGACATCACGCTCGGCGACGGTGTCGCGGCCCGCACGATCAACATGCCGCTGCGGCCGTTCACGCTCGTGGGGGCGACGACCCGGGCGGGGCTGATCTCGGCGCCGCTCCGCGACCGGTTCGTGATCCGCGAGCACCTCGACTACTACTCGCCGGCGGAGCTCGCGGAGATCGTCCGCCGTTCGGCGGCCAAGCTTCAGATGCCGATGGACGACGCGTCGGCCGACGAGATCGCCCGACGCAGCCGAGGCACGCCGCGGTTGGCCAACAACCGCCTCCGCTGGATCCGCGACTTCTCCACGAGCCGCGCGGGCGGCGCGATCGACGTGGAGATCGCACGATCGGCGCTCGAGATGCAGGGGATCGACGAGCTGGGCCTCGACGGGTTCGACAGGAAGTACCTGGAGACGATCCAGAGGGTGTTCGCGGGCGGGCCGGTGGGGATCGAGGCGATCGCCCACACGATGAGTTCCGCGGCCGACACGCTCGAGGACGACGTGGAGCCGTTTCTGCTGCGGTGCGAGCTCGTGATCCGCACGCCACGGGGGCGGAGGATCACGCCCAAGGGCGAGGAGCACCTCGGCACGCCGCCGCAGCCGGGGCGCCAAAACACCCTGTTTTGAGCCGTCGGATTGACCGCCCGGCGACGCGGCGGCTAGATTCTGGGGCTCGATACCAGCCCTCAGGTGACCCATGGCCGTTCCCAAGCGACGTCAGTCGAACCAGAAGACGCGGTCCCGCCGCGCCCACGATTTCCTCACGCCTCGGCAGTTGACGTTCTGCTCGAACTGCGGCAAGGCGGTGCCGACGCACCGGATCTGCGGCACCTGCGGCCACTACATGGGCCGGCCCGTCGTCAAGACCGAGGACTGACGCCTTGGCCGACGCAGGGCCCGCGGCGGGCAGTCGCACGGCGATCGTGTTTCCCGGCCAGGGGGCCCAGTCGGTGGGCATGGTGGGGCCCTGGTGTGTCGAGCATCCTCCCGCTCGCGCGCTCTTCGATCGGGCCGCCGAGATCCTCGGCTACGACCTCTCCGCGGTCTGCGCGGAGGGGCCCGCGGGTCGGCTCAACACCACGGCGGTGAGCCAGCCCGCGATCCTCGTGACGAGCCTTGCGCTGCTCGAAGTGCTGCGCGGCCGCGGCGAACCGGCCCTCGATGCGGCGTCGATCACGGCCGGTCTGTCGCTCGGCGAGTACACCGCCCTCGTGTTCGCCGGGGCGCTCGGGTTCGACGACGCCGTGCGGCTCGTCGACGTGCGCGGGCGGGCGATGCAGGAGTGTGCCGAACAGCGGCCCGGGGCGATGGTCGCCGTGCTCGGCCTCGAGCGGGCCCAGGTCGCGGCCCTCTGCGACGAAGCCCGCGAAGACGACGTGCTCGGCGTGGCGAACGTCCTCTGCCCCGGCAATGTGGTGGCCTCCGGATCGGCCGCCGCCTGTCGGCGGCTGGAATCGGCAGCGGCCGCCGCCGGAGCGATGAAGTGCGTGCCGCTCGAGGTCGCCGGGGCGTTTCACACCGCGTTGATGGAACCTGCCGTGGCCCGCCTGTCGGAGGCCCTCGCGGCCACCGAGATCCGCCGGCCCCGGATCCCCGTGGTGAGCAACGTGGATGCCAGGCCCCACGATGACCCCGCGGAAATTCGCCAACTCCTCGCCCGGCAGGTGGTCGGGGTTGTCGAATGGCAGGCATCGGTGGAACATCTGCTCGCCACGGGCGTGCGCACGGTCTGGGAGGTCGGGCCTGGCCGCGTGCTCCGGGGGCTGATGAAGCGGATCGATCGGAGCGTCGCCTGCCATGGCGTGCTCGACTGAAGGCCGACCCGGTGCGGTGACATCTCCAAGGAGGGCCAGCGATGGCGGACGACAAGCAGGCGCAGGCTGAACCGAAACGGGTGCGGGTGGATCTGGCAGGCCAGGTCGCCGTCGTCACCGGGGCATCGCAGGGCATCGGCCGCGCGATCGCCGAGACGCTCGCGGCCAACGGCGCCACCGTGGCCCTCGTGGCCCGCAGCGCCGGAAAACTGGCCGACGTGGCGGCCGGCATCCGGGCGGCGGGCGGCACGGCGGAAGAGTTTCCCTGCGATGTTTCCAAGGCCGCCGACGTGCAGGCCGTCGTGGACGCCATCCATGCCAAGTTCGGCCGGATCGACATCCTCGTGAACAACGCGGGCGTGACCCGCGACACGCTCCTGCCGCGGATGAGCGACGAGGAGTGGGACGAGGTGCTGACCACCAATCTCCGCGGGCCATTCCTGTTCATGCGGGCCGCCAGCCGGCCGATGATGCAGCAGCGCTACGGCCGGATCGTGAACGTCGCCAGTGTCTCCGGGTTGATCGGCAACCCGGGCCAGGCGAACTACTCGGCCTCGAAAGCGGGGCTCGTCGGGCTCACGCGGACGGTGGCCAAGGAACTCGCGGGCCGGAAGGTCACGGTCAACGCCGTCGCGCCCGGCTTCATCGCCAGCGACATGACGGCGGCCCTCGGCCCCGCGCTTCTCGACGAGGTCAAGAAGCGGGTGCCTGCCAAGCGGCTCGGCGAGGCCTGGGAGATCGCCGAGGCGGTGCTGTTTCTGGTGGGGCCGTCGTCCGGCTACATCACGGCTCAGGTTCTCACGATCGACGGCGGCCTGATCGGATAGGTCGCGTGGAACCCCCCGTCCCCGGTCTGGACACCACGGACCGGCAACGGGTATATCTTGCCCCATCGGCACAGACGGTCCGATGGCCGGTCGTATCAGGAGGATTCAAAAGGTGGCTTCAGTTCAAGAGCGAGTGATTGACATCGTGGCGTCCCAGCTCGGGGTGAGCAAGGAGCAGATCACCCCCGAGACGTCGTTCATCAACGACCTGGGGGCCGATTCGCTCGACACCGTGGAGTTGGTCATGGAACTCGAGGAGGAGTTCGAGATCAACATCCCCGACGATGCGGCCGAGAAGATCCAGACCGTCGGCCAGGCGGTGGAGTTCATCGAAAAGCATCAAGCCTGACGGTGCGTTGAATGAAGCGACGCGTCGCGGTCACTGGCCTGGGTGTCGTCACATCCCTGGGCCGGCCTCTGGAATCCGTCTGGGATCGCCTCGTGCGCGGTGAAAGCGGCGTGGGGCCGATCACGCTGTTCGACGTCGCGGGCTATCGCGTGCAGTTCGGCGGGCAGGTGCCCTGGGAGCCGGAGAAGGAGGACATCGCGAACCCGAAGGAGCTCAAGCGGCTCGACCGGTTCACGCAGTTCGCCATCGCCTCGGCCAAGGACGCCGTCGCCGACTCCGGGATCGACTTCGCCAAGGAAGAGCCCTATCGCTGCGGCGTCGTGATCGGCTCCGGCATCGGCGGCCTGTGGGAGTTCGAGGTCCAGGAGGAGCGGTTGCTGCACAAGGGTATCGACAAGGTGTCGCCGTTCACGATCCCGAAGCTGATGGTGAATTCGGCGAGCGGCCACGTCTCGAGCCTGTTCGGCATCAAGGGGCCGAATTTCGCCGTCGCCACGGCGTGTGCCAGCGCCGCCAATTCGATCGGTTCGGCGTTGCGGGCGATCCAGTACGGCGACGCCGACGTGATGGTCGCCGGCGGGAGCGAGGCCGCCCTCACCCCGATCGGCCTGGCCGGCTTTCAGAACATGCGGGCCCTGTCGTTCCGCACCGACGCGCCGCAGCAGGCCAGCCGGCCGTTCGACGTCGACCGCGACGGGTTCGTGCTCTCCGAGGGCGCCGGCGTCGTCGTGCTCGAGGAGTTCGAGCACGCCCGGAAGCGTGGAGCCCGGATGTACGGCGAGCTCGTCGGCTACGGCGCGAGCGGGGACGCCGGTCATATCACGCAGCCCGACGAGGAGGGGCGTGGCGCCGGCCGTGCCATGGCGATGGCCCTCGAGGACGCCGGGCTCGCCCCCGCGGCGGTCCGCTACATCAACGCCCATGGCACGAGCACGCCGCTCGGCGACAAGGCCGAGACGGTCGCGGTGAAGCGGGTGTTCGGCGAGCACGCCAGGAAGCTCGCGATCTCGAGCACGAAGAGCCAGCTCGGCCACACGCTCGGTGCCAGCGGCGGCATCGAACTCGTGGTCTGTGCCCTCACGGTATCGCGCGGCATCATCGCCCCGACGATCAACCTCGATACGCCCGACCCCGACTGCGATCTCGACTACACGCCGAAGGTGGCCCGTGAGGCGCAGGTTGAAGTGGCGATGAGCAACAGCTTCGGCTTCGGCGGCCACAACGCGAGCCTCGTGCTGCGGCGTATCTGACGCGTTGGCTTTGGGCTCCCCGTATCCCGTCGCCGGACCGCAGGGCAGGTGACAAATACCCGCATTCGGAGCCAAGGGAGGCATGCTCGAGGGATGCGTCACGGAACGGCACGGCATCGTGCCGTCCGTTCCTTGGCCGACCTCCGTCGGCTGGTGATGACCCGGCCTTCCAGGCCTAGCGTTCTTTCGTCCTCAACGACTCCCTTCGTCTGCGCGTGCCCACCGACCGACTCCGCCGAAAGTCCTTGGCGCCTACGAGTTGAGGAGGCTGCGGGCCACCCGTGTCCCTTGAGCCGGCGTTTGCGACCAGCGGAGCCATCTTCACGCGAACACCCGGCATCGTGCCGCTGTTCGCTTGGCGGGCCTC
>RFUD01000182.1 GCA_009923125.1 Planctomycetia bacterium | reverse complement strand
GATGGCCAGATCCGCGAAGCGTTCGTCCCGCGCGATCTGCACGTGATGCACGTCGTCGATCCGAACGTCTCCTTCCCGACGCCAGCGAAAATGGGGGTGCGGGGCATACACCGCGTCGCCGCTGGCTGGGCTCTCCGGCTCCGGGCCGTCGGCGGCACGGCCCGTCGATGCGAGCAGAGCGACGACGAGGGCCACGACCACGATTGCCAGACGATGCACATCCGACGTGCTCGATTCAGGCTGCCTCGAGGCGAACGCCATCTGCTCTTCCGTGCCGTGCGTCTTTCCGATCACGAAATCCACCTGTTCTGTCCTTTCACGGCCTGCGGGCCAGTGACTCGAGATAGTCGAGCAGGGACGCGAATTCACGGACCGTGAAATTCCCCATCAGGCCCGTCGGCATCATCGACGTGGTGAGCCTGTGCCGCTCCTCGATCCGGGACGTCGGGAGTACGAGTTCCTGTGCCGCCGCGTTGCGGATCCGCACCTCATCCGCCGCCTCGAGCGTTACATAGCCCATCTGCTGCGTGCCGTCGTCGAGGACGAACATCTCGGTCACGAAACCCTGGGCGATGGTCCTGTCGGGGTGGAGGATCGCCTGGGCGAGTTCCGGACGTTTGTAGGTGCGCGCGATGCTGCCGAGGTAGGGGCCCTTCTGTGGCTGATCCTGCCGGACCGCATGGCAGGCGACGCACGTCGCGCTGCTGAACACGCGCTCTCCCGTCGTCTCGTCCCCCTTCGCCGCGAGCACCGCGGCAAGTGCGGCCTCCGGCGCCAGGGTCGCGAGCTTGGGCGTGGTGTCTGCCACCCGCGTGATCTTGAGAGTCTTGGCGGTCTCGGACGCAACGCGTCTCACGGCCTCGTCGCCGTCGTCGAGCGCGGCGAGAATCCGCTGAGCCGAGCCTGTGTGCCTGATCGCAGCCGCAGCCCGCAGGATCTGGATGCGCCGCTCCGGACCCGATGCCCAGCCGGTTTCGAGGTCCTCCGTGGCTGCTTCCCGCGCTTCGGGGCTACCGTCTTTTCGGCCGGCGAGGTGCAGGAGCGCCGCATCGGCCCACCGGGAGGCCGGCATCGTCGATCCCGCGGTCGCCGCGACCAGAGCGTGGTGTTGGTCGAGGTTCGGAGCGGCGACGAAAACCGCCGCCGCATCATCGAGCGCTTCTCGGGCCTCCTGCGCGAGCGCCTGGTGGTCCTGCCGGGTTTTCTTCGTGTCTGCCGCAGCCGCCGCGGCATCGTGCTCCGCGATCAGTTCCTCCAGCCGCACGAGGCCGTCGAGCGAAGCCGTCACGCCTTCCGCCGTGCCGGCCCTGGCGAGTGCCTTGATGGCCTGTGCGAGCGTCTGCGGCGATGCCCCGGCGGATCGGAGCGCCGTCAGGAGCACGGGCATGGCAGCTGAGGGGATCTCGTCGGCTTCGGCGAGCTGAGCCACGGCGGCGGGAACGACGTCGGGATCGCGGGTCGCGGCCGCGATGATCCGGTCGATCGCACTGGCAGAGTGGATACGATTGCGATGCATCTCACGAGCGAGAAAGGCCGTCTCCTCCGGCGTGGCCCGCTGCAGGGCCGCGTCGAGTGCGACTGCGATGCGCGGCGTCTCGCTCCAGGGTTCGGGCTGGTAGTACGGGCCACGGGTGTCAGGCCGCGTGCCCCACGAGTCGCCGCGCCACTCACCCTCGCGGAAATGGAGACGGCAGAGTGCCCCGAGAAGATCCCTGCGCAGGCCCGCATCTGTGGCGGCGTCGAGGCGGCTGATGAGGCCGGAGACGACAGCGGGCGAGTGCATCATCGCGAGGCTGCGGAGCAGCGGCCCGCGCGGCGCGGAGGATGCATCGAGGGCCGCGAGCGCGACGGCCGAGGCCTCGAGCGCCGCGAGGGCTCGGATCGCCGTGTGCGCCACGACGGGGTCGGAGGAGCCGACATGCGGGATGATCTCGCTGGCGGCGGCGGGGTCGCCAGCCGCGACGCTCGCAAGGAAGCGGTCGATGAGCGCCCGCTCGTCCGGGCGCGCTGCCGCGATGCTCTGGATCCACGGTGCGTCGGCCGCCTCGCCCCGTCGGGTGAGTTCCCGCGCGGCCGCAAGCCGCCGACGATGCCCGGCCGGGGAATCGGCCGCGAGCAGGGCAGTGAGCTGGTCGGCGGGCGCCCGGGCGAAGTCGGGCAGCGGCGCGGGCACATACCCCCTGGGGCGCACGCAGACAATGAATCCCACGTCAGGCCCTGCCCAGTTGAACGTCGCCCCCTTCCAACTCGCGCAGTAGACGCGGCTCATGGCGTCGACATCTGCGTCGGTCGGCCGCGGCAACTCGATGAACGGCCGCGGCGGTGCGACCTCCTCGAACGTCGCCCCCTTGGGCCGCAGGCTGTGGCGGTAAAGGCCGCCCGTGCCCCAGTCGGCCGTGAACGGGGCGTCGTTCCATTCGCCAAACCCCGGCTCGTCGATATAGGTGGCGCCGCAGCCCGATCCGCCCCCGTAGTCGGCGAGCGGCTGGATGCATTCGTCGCGAAAGTTCTTGTAGAGCCGCGGGTAGCCGTGGTCGTCGAGGCCGGTGAAGTGGTGGAACCGCACGTTCCACCCGCCGCCATCGTTGGTGTTGTCGCGGGCGAACAGTTCCATCCGCGGGCTGATCGCGACCTCGAGGATGTTTCGCGTGCCGGTGGAATACAGTTCCAGCCCGGTGCCGTCAGGCTGCACGCGGATCACGCCGCCGCCGCGATGGGTGAGCCTCCGTCCGTCGGTGCCCGTCGCGTCCATGAAGCCGAAATCACCGCCGGCGATGTAGAGCCAGCCGTCGATCCCGAGGCTGACGCCGTTGGTGGTGTGGTCCGCGGGGCGCTTGTCGTAGCCGAACGCGAGGTCGCGCACGAGCACGCGCTTCTCATCGGCTGTCCCGTCGCCGTCGCCGTCGATGTAGGCGCTCAGATGCGGCGGGTGCATCACGTAGAGCCGGTCGTGGTCCCAGACCAGGCCGCGGGGGGCGTCGACCTCGCAGAACACCTTCGTCTCGTCGGCCCGGCCGTCACCGTCGGTGTCGCGGAGGCGGATGATGCGGCCACGGGCCGGGTTGCGTCCGAGCGAGCCGTTGCCGTCGCTGCTGACGTAGAGCGTGCCATCCGGCGCGGCCGCCACGAAGACGGGATAGTTCACCAGCGGCGGCGCGGCGAAGACCGTCACGTCAAAGCCTTCGGGCACCCTCACCTCGGCGAGGATGGCACGTTCCTGCTCCGGTGTCAGTCGCACCATCTGCGGCGGCGCGTTGCCGCGCTTCGCGTACGGGTCGCTCGCTGTTTCGGCTGCGGTGCCGACGACCGCGCTCACGAACAGGGCCGCGGCCAACACCGCGACCCGCGGACGCAACACGGCGGCCTGATGGGGCCTGGAGCTCTGGGGCACCTGAATGCACTCCCTGACGTTCTCAGGGTACACGACGCGTTCGATGCAAACGCGCCGCGAATCTTCGCATTTGCGTTGGCGGCGACGCGGGGTGAGCGTTGCCAGGATGTCATCTGCGACGCGATCAATCGCTGCACGTTCCGAGCGCGGGATCTCGCCTCACGGCACCATCCACGCAAGCGGGCCTGACTGGAGCCAGACGAGTAGGCCCATGAGCGCGGCGAGCGCGAGTGAGTGCGGGAACACGCGGCGCAGGATCGCGCCCTCCTGCCGGTGCGTGCCCGTTGCCGTCGCCGACACGACGATGCTCTGCGCGTCGATCATCTTCCCCATCACGCCGCCGGTGCTGTTGGCCGTGCAGATGAGGAGCGGATCGAGGCCGAGCTGCTCGGCCGTCACCCGCTGCAGGCTGCCGAACATCGCGTTGCTCGACGTGTCGGAGCCCGTGAGGGCGACGCCGAGCCAGCCCAGGAGCGCGGCGCAGAAGGGATAGAATGCGCCTGACCAGGTGAGTGCGAGGCCGAGCGTGACGTCGGTGCCCGAGTAGCGGGTGACGAACGCGAGGGCAAGCATCGCCGCGATCGTGGCGAGCGAGGGGGCGAGTGCCGCGAGATTGCCCCACCAGATCCGCCACGCCCGCCGCCGGGGTATGCCGAGCCACGGCACGGCAAGCAACGCCGAGGCGAGGATCCCCGTGCCGGCGGCCGAAAGCCAGTTGAGCCGATACACGGCCCGCTCGATCTCGCGCGGCTCGCGCGTGGCCGGCGGCACCTTCGCGACGCGTCCGTCGAGCTGCGGCACCGGAAACTCCGGAGCCACGACGCCGGCCGCGAGCGGGCCCACCCGTCCTTCGAGCACGGCCTTCGCGGCCGGCAAGCCCCAGAGGAACATCACGGCCGAGAGTGCGGCCCACGGCGCCCAGGCCCAGGCCACGCGGCCCGCCGGATCGGATGGCGGGTCGGTACGGGTGGCGGCTGGGCTCCATCCGTCGCCATGCCGCCACGTTTCACGAGGGTGCCAATACCGCAGGAACAACGCCAGCGTGACGAGGCTCGCAACACCGCCGACCACGTCCACGAGCGCCGCCCCTGCGAAATTCGCCATCGCGAACTGCACGCCTGCGAAGGACGCCCCGCATACGAGCACCGCCGGCCACACGCCCGCGAGCCCACGCCAGCCCGCCATGGCCACCACCATCCAGGCCGGCACGAGGAGTGAGAAGAACGGCAGTTGCCGGCCCGCCATCGCCGAGATCGCCTGTTCATCGAGGCCGGTGACCTTCGCGAGGGTCACGATCGGTGTGCCGAGGCCGCCGAAGGCCACGGGGGCCGTATTCGCCAGAAGTGCGAGGCAGGCCGCCTCGAGTGCAGGAAACCCGGCGCCCACGAGGAGCGCCGCCGAGATCGCCACCGGAGCACCAAACCCAGCGACCCCTTCGAGGAAAGCGCCGAACGAAAACGCGATCAAGAGTGCCTGTAACCGATGGTCGGCCGACAGACCGATCACCGACCGCTTCATCACGTCGAGGGCCCCGGCTTCGACCGAGAGCCGGTAGAGGAACATCGCCGTCACGATGATCCAGCCGATCGGGAACAGGCCAAAGGCTGCGCCATACACGGCTGCGGCCAAGGCCGCGTCGGCCGGCATGCCGACGACACCGACCGCGATCCCGAGCGCCGTCGCGAGGCCCGCGGCGGCCGCCCGCGGTGCGGACCACCCAGCGAACGCCAGCAGGCCCAGAAGCACCATGAGCGGCAGCGCCGCCACCAGCGTCGAAAGCAGGGGGGACCCGAACGGATCGTAGACGTGCGACCAGACCATCACCCGCCCACCGGGCCGGGGATGCCCGGATTGGAGAAGTGCACGAGCATGAGCGCGAGGGCCGCGAGGCCGATGACGACCAGGGCGACCCCCATGTAGCGGGCGATCGGGGGCCGGTCGGTATAGCGGTAGTCGTCCCGTGATACCGATTCAAGCACCCGCTTATGCTCCCACATCCCGGCGAGCGTGGCGGCGACGCCGAGCGCGATGAGCGAGGCCCCGAAGAGCCGCGTCTTGAGCGGTGAAAAGCCCGCCATGCGGCTGTCGAACGCGAGCG
>RFUD01000181.1 GCA_009923125.1 Planctomycetia bacterium | reverse complement strand
GTTGCCGCCAAGGTGCTCGAAATCGCAGTCCTCGATCACACACCCCTCGGCGCCGCGCAGCAGCACCGCCCCGCCGCGGTAGATCGCCCAGTCCGAGCGCAGCAGCGATTCCTTCGTCTCCATGAACGTGCGGGCGGCCGCGGTGAACGTGATCCCGCGCAGAACGACCGACTTCACCGGGCGGTCGCGCGTGCCGGCAAACTCGACGAGCTGCCGCAGCCCGACGGCCTCGACGGCCGCACGGTTCAAATCGACGTTCTCCGGTGGGAGAACATAGAGCGTGTTCGCCGCGGCGTCGTGGCCCGCATGATGCCGTCTTTGAAAGGCTCCCACTTCAAGACGAGGGGGCGACCGCCGCTGATGACGACCTTCTCCCCCGGGGCGGCCCGATACTCCGTGCCCGAGTCCTCGGCGGTGAACACGAGCGGTTCGGGCAGGTGATACGTCCCGGAACGGAGGACGACGTTCGCCTTGGTGCGTTGCGCTTCCTGTTGAGCCTCGGCGAGGGAGCGAATCGGGCCATCAGGGCTGACGACGATCTCGGCGGCGCCGGCCGTGGTTGCGGCGCCGGCGGCTGGCGCAGCGGCCGCGACGTGCACCGTGCCGTGAATCCGCCCGGCCACGGGTCCGCCGTCGGCGGCCGCCAGATCCCAGGCCAGCTCGTAACACTGGCTGGGCCCGAAGTCCTCGATCCGCACGACCGCCGTGTGGCCGTCGCTCGAGATGTCCACGCCGGTGATCTTCCGGTCCTGCTCGCCGACATGCGGGGAACCATACTTGGCGGAACGGGTCAGGCTCCACGTGCGGCAGCGCCATGCTGCCGGGTCGCCCGCCTTGGCCCGGTCGAGGGGGGATGCGAAGGTGACCGCGAATCCGTCGGCGCTCGTCGAGAGTTCGACCGGCATCCGCAGCGGGGCCTGCGTGCGGCGCACGCGATACAGGCCGCCGGGAGCCGTCTTGTTGCCAGCCCAGGCGAAGAGGCCGCAGGTGTAGAGCGCCTGATCGCCCGCATGAAACCGGCCCCGCATGATGCCGGTGGGAAAGTCGGGCATCGGCAGGGCGACGAGCCCGCCCTGCAGACGCGGAGGATCCCCCGGGCGTCGGCCGGGCACCTCCTGGGGCAGCACGAGATGGATCCGCCCCTCGCCGTAGGAGAGTTCGAGCAGCCGGCCCGAGAGCTGCGGCCAGGCCGTCGGCGGCACGCGAACGAGTTCGGCCGGAGAGCGGTCGAATGCGTTGGTGAGCCAGGCGAGCGGCTGCTCCATCGCCGCGTCGCTCGCATCGGTGACGTCGTGGTAGCCGAACATGTTGCCGTAAAACCCACCGCGGCGGACATGGTTGATGCGGTTCTTGGGATTCCAGTGCCCCTCCTGATCGGTGACGAAGAACGTGCCGTCCGGCTCGACGCACACGCCGTTGGCAGCGCGGAAGCCGGTGGCGAGGATCTCGGTGGCCGAGCCGTCTTTCGCCACCGCCAGGAGCGTGCCGTGGTGGGGCACGACGGCCGGCAGCGCGTGCCGGGCACTCTTGGCGTAGTAGACGGTGCCCGCGGCGTCGGTCTCGAGCCCCATCGCAAATTCGTGAAAGTGCTCCGTCACCTGGTGGTCGGAGTTGAACGTGTCGTAGCGGTCGGTGCAGCCGTCGCCGTCGAGGTCGCGGAGGATCACGATCCGGTCGCGGCAGCCGACGTGGATCGCGCCGTCGATCACCTTGATGCCCAGCGGCTGGTAGAGCCCCGACGCGATTCGCTTCCACGTGAGGCGTCCGCCGTCGCCGCCGAGTCCCGCGACAGTCCAGACGTCGCCGTCCCACGTGCAGACGACGGCCTTGTCGGCAGCCAGAAAATCGATGCCGCTGAGCCGCAGCTGCGCGTTCCAGGGATTGGAGACGGGAGGCGTGAGGAGGTCGGTGGCGAAGGGGCCGTCGGCGGCGCCGCGCACGACCGGAGTCTCGAGCGGCGCTGGCGTCGTCCATGGGTTCCGGGCGGGCGTGCCGACGAGCCTGTCGAGCGGCTCCACCGGGGCGAGCCGCCGAGCGCGTTCCTCGAGCAGTCCGCCCGACCCGGCGGCGACCGCCACGCCGACCGTCGCGGCCGCCGCGCTCGGCGGCAGGACGAGCGTGTGGCAGCCATCGCGGATTTCGAGCCTTGCGCCCGGCACAGGAGATCCCACGAGCGCTACAGCCGTCTCCGCCGCATCCCGTGCCACGGCAGCCACGTGGACCGCCAACTCACATTCGTGCGGCGCCACCGACCAGATGCGGGTTACGATCGGCGAGGCCGGTGCCGACGCCGCTGCAGCGGTCGGCTCGAGCCGCGCCGTCTCGAGCACCCGCGTGCCTGCATGCCGTGCGTCGATGCCCTGTTGACCGATGCGATATTCGAGGACCACCGCGTCGCCCGCGTGGTGCAGCGCCGTGAAGCGGGCATGCGACGGCGGCAGCGGGCCGTAGGGCTTTCCGTCGCGGCCGAGCGGCCGCGGATCGGCGAACGACCCGGTGGCGGGATCGGCCCAGCCGGGTAACGCCGGAGTCGTGGCCAGCAGATCGCCGACGATCCGCGGATGCGTGCCGTGGCTGCCGTCGAAGTTGATCCCCCGCCAGTCGATGAAGGCGTCGCCCGTCCAGACCGCGGTAGCGCGGAGCGTGTCGAGTTCGTAGAGAATCCAGGCGTGGCCGCGGCCGATGCCGCCCGGTCCCGGGTCGAGCCGCACCGCCAGCCCCTTGCGGGCCACGTTCGTGCCGTCGCCGCCCGCCTCGATGCTCGCAGCGAGAAAGGGGCCGTAATCGTGAATCCGCCAGGGCTCGATCTTCGATGGCTCGGGGCCCCGGCTCGTGCCCGTGGGCAGCGTCGCCAGATAGTCGGGCGTGACGGCCGTGTACGACGCGGGGTTGTGCGGCTTGAGATAGGCCTCGCGGATGTAGTGGATCACGTCGTATTTCTGGCTTGGCACCATCCATCCTTGGGCCACCATCTGGCCGGCGCCGCTCGTGAGCGTGCGGTACATGGCATGGGGATCAGCGCCGGCCTTGAACCTGCCCTCGGCAAACCGCGGCGCCGTGGGCAGCGAGCCCGGAGCGGTGTGCGTGCCGTGGCAGTTGGCACAGACTCGGACGTAGATCGCCTCGCCTCGTTTGAAGGCGGCTGCTGCCTGCCTGGCGTTGGCCCAGTCGGCGATGAATCCGGCGTGGTCGATGTCGGCCTCATAGGCGGCCGGCCCCTGAGCGGCGAGCAGGGCGGGATCAGGCTGGAGCGCCCGTGCGCGGGCGGGGCCTCCCTGCGCGATCTCGTCGAGATACTTCACGAGGTCGAGAAACTGCTGCCGATCGGCGAGCAGGTTCGCGAGCCCTGCCGGCATCAGCGAGGTCTGGAGATCGATCCGCTCCTCGACATCGCCGCGGGCGATCTCGATCTCTCCGCCCGCCGAGGAGGCGTCGCGCAGCACGATCGAGGACGCGGTCTCGCGAGCCACGAGGCCGGTCACCGTCTGCCCCTCCGTCGTGGCGATCGTGACGGCCCGGTAGTGCGGTCCGATCCAGGCCGACGGGTCGAGCACCGCAGCGACGAGGTGCTCGGTGAGCGCCTTTCCAGTGAGCGGCCCCTCCGGGCCGATGCGCGGCCCGGCGAGGTCGGGCCCCAGCGGCGAGGCACCGCCGTCCGCAGCGTGGCACTTCGTGCAGGTCAGGTGCGCCGTGTGGAAGAGCACCGCGCCGCGGGCGGGATCGCCGCCGGAGGCCGCTGCCGCCGCGAGGGCCGGCACGCCCTCGCGGGCGAGCGCGTCGGCGAGCCCCCGGGGCTGCTCGGCGCGGGCTGGCGATGTGGCGACGGCGAGAGCCCCGGCGCCCAAAACGCCCGCTATCAGCAGGCTCGAAGAGAGCGGGCAGCGAAGGTTTCCTCGACGCATCCGGTCTCCCTGCCTCACGGTCATCTCGAGCTGAAAACCGACCACACCTCGTAATGAAGGATATTCTGACAATCCCGGTCGCACGGCACCAAGGGCCCGGATGGCTACCTCGGCCGGTCGATTCCGGCGACACGCTCTGGGGCACGTTTCCGCTGCGAATCGTCGCCCGCCTGCCTTGAGCGTAGCAACGTAAGTGTCTCAGCAACGTGGTCTCTCGTGCCCACCGCCACCCAGACCCTGTAGCGGTACAGCCCGGGTGACAGGTCTTGTCCGGCGGGAGCCAGCTCGCGAAACACACAGTTCCACTTCGAGACCTTCGCATGATCGAACCAGAACCGCCCGTACGTGGGGGGCTTGCCGGTCGTGTGGGTCGAGCCGGGAGACCAGACGCCCATGGCGAAGTCGCCGTCGGCCGTGGAGATGATGACCGGCAACGACTGCTCGCCCGGCCCATCGGAAAGTGGTGCGAGCGAGCCATCACTCGCCAGCGTGTGGAACGTGCGAAAGGCGGGTGGCATGTAGCCCGTGAGCGCCTCGAACGTGCCCCGCGTATGTCGCTCGTAAGCCGGCAGGGTAAAAGCGACGTCGTAGCAAATGGCATGGTCGCGGGCGGGCAGGGGCATGTCCGGCGCCCCGATGTGCACTCGCTTTTCGAGCAGATGGTTCGAAAGGGCGGCGGTGTTCTTGGCCGGGTGGCCGTCGCTCTGCTGGCCCGGCCGCAGCCAGAACGCCATCCGGTTCACAGTGGCAAGTTCCCGACCGTCAGCGGCGAGCCAGAGTAGCCGACTCGTGCTCGTCGGTCCGGCCATGTCGCGTTCGCAGCCCGCCTCCGTGGGATTGAAGGTTTCGTCGAAGAGCGTGCCGTCGACGTCGAGATTGACGGCGCTTTGCATCTGGCGGCCATGATCGTGGGAGTCGATGAACTCCGCGCCGTTCCAGGTCAGCGAGTGGATCGCGCCCGCCACCCGCGACGTCGTGGTGATCACGATCTCACGGGAGCCGCGGCGGCGACACGGAAGCGGTAGTCGCCAGAGCCGAGTTCGAGCTCGGCGGCGTCGGCATCGCGCGACACGAGTCGCACGCCGGGCGCGCCGTCGGCAAGCGGCCTGCCGCTTTCGGTGATCACATCGTCGGCTGCGGCAGGCACGCGCACCCGCGCCGTTGTGTTGGCGGGGATCGTTACCCGCATCTCCAGCCCGTCGTCACGCTTCTGCCAGTGGCTGCGAATCAGGCCGCGCGGGCTCGCGTATTCGGCGGCCGCCCACGTCAGCGGGCGGCCATCGGGGTTGCTGGCCGCCGAGGGAATGCACGGGCGAATCAGGATTCGCCCGAAGCCCGGCTCGAGAGCGTCGATGCCGGCGAGCGTCGTGAACGCCCACTCCATCACGGCGCCGAAGGCGTAGTGGCTGAAGCTGTTCATGCCCGCATTGTTCTTGCCGCTGACGCCATCAAATCCGTGTTCCTTCGTGAAACTGTCCCAGCGTTCCCACACGCTCGTCGCTCCCTGCTCGACCTCGTAGCCCCAGCTGGGGAACTGGCGGCTCTGGAACAGCCGGCAGGCGAGGTCGTGGTGGCCGTGTGCGGAGAGCACAGGAAGCAGCGGCTTCGTGCCGAGGAAGCCCGTGGCCATCCGGTACCCGTTCGCTTCAATGCGGCCGGCCAACTGGGCCGCGATGGTCGCGACGTGCTTGGCCGGCGCGA
>RFUD01000019.1 GCA_009923125.1 Planctomycetia bacterium | reverse complement strand
GCCGCCATCACCGAGGACGCCCGTCTCGTGGCCGCGATCCAGGCCGAGGTTCGGCCGTTTTCGGCGGAAAATCGTCCCCCCGGGTTTTTCGGCTACCCAAAAATCGCGGCGGACCGCTAGGGTGCCGGGCGGTTGATGGCCCGCGGGTGTACCGCGGGCCGTGGCCATGTGCAGCGCGTGTCGCTGGACATGCACCGCCACATGGTCCTTTCCTCCCGAGGAGATTCCGATGATGCGTCTTTCGACGTTCGTTGCCATCCTGTGTGCCGTGGCCGCCAGCCTGCTGGTCGGCGACACCGCTTCCGCCGCCGGTCGCCGTGGCCAGACCGGCTGCGACTGCGCCCCGGCCTGTGCCGCCGAGCCCGGTTGTGCCGCCGCCGCCGAGCCTGGCTGCGCCGCTGCCGCCGAACCGGCCTGCTGCGCTGCCGAGCCGGCCTGCTCCGCCGCCCCGACGACCCACCGGCGCGCCCGTCGCGGCCTGTTCTCCGGTCGCCGCGGCCACCACGGCGCCAGCTCCAGCGGCTGCACCAGCTGCTGCGAAGAGCCGGCTTGCTCCGCCGAGCCGTGCTGCAACGCGGGCTGACGTCGAGCGGCACGCGGGCGACAGCCCGCCATCCGCGGACTTCCAAGGCGGTGGGGGGCACGACGTCCCCCACCGCTTTTTTCATCGAGTGATCGGGGTGACCCCAGTCCCGGAAGTCGGCGCGGACGCGCCCCGCCTCTCCGGACCACTGTCGTGGCCGGCACGGGACCGTGGATTACGAGACCGTGATCTCTCGGGAGAAGCCGCCGAGGCCCGCCTGGTTCTTCGCCGCGATGCGGAACACGTAGCCCTGGCGGGCGGTGAGCCGCTGCAGTGTGGCCGAGGCGTTGGCCGACACCGCGTCCCGCGCGGTCGTCCAGCGGGACGTGGCGGAGTTGACGCGGTACTGGATCACGTAGTCGGTCACCGGGCCGCCGTCGTTGCGGGCCACGGCATCCCACTGGAGCGAGTAGATGCCCCGTCCCAGGGCGACGCCCCGCGGATTCGCGGGCGCCGCGGGCTTGGCGTTGCGGTCGAACGGCATCAGCGCCGCGGTGGGCCGGGAGAACGCGCCGAGGACGCCGTTGACGACCGCCGCCACGCGGAACGTGTGCGCCACGCCGTTGGGAAGGCCGGTGAGCAGCGTGCGGGTGGCGCCCGACGTGCCGTCGAGGGCCAGTTCCCACGTGCGGCCGCCGTCGGTGCTGTACTGCACGACGTAGTCGCTGATGCCCCGAGCCCGGGGCGCCGTCCAGCGGAGCGACACGCTGCCGTTGCCGACCGTGCCGGCCAGCCGCGTCGGAGCGGCGGCCTGCGGTGCGGGGGTGACCGCGTTCGACGGCGCCGAGAACGGCCCGGCCCCGGCTTGGGTCACCGCCGCGACGGCGAACGTGTAGGCCGTGCCGTTGAACAGGCCCGGCACGAAGGCCGGCGTGGAGGGACCGACGCCGACCGTCACGGTGCCGCGGGCGCTGGTGTGCCGGATCAGGTAGCCCGTGATCGGCAGGCCGCCGGTGTCGGCCGGATCCTCGAACGCCACATACGCGCCCTGGTTCGCGCCGAGGGCGAGCGCCCCGGTGGGCGCGCCGGGCAGGGCCAGCGGTGTCACGGCCGCGGTCGGCGCGGACTGCAGTCCGCTGCCGAACGCCGTCACGGCCTGCACGCGGAACGTGTAGGCCGTGCCGTTCACCAGCCCGGTGATCGTGGCCGCGTTGACGACGCCGACGGCGACGGTGGCCGTGCCCCTCGTGCTCGTGTGCTCGACGATGTAGCCGGTGATCGGCGAGCCGCCGGTCGAGCCGGGCGTGGACCAGGTGAGGCCCACCGAGGCGTCGAAGCCGACGACGCTGGTGATCGTCGGCGCCGAAGCCGGCGCGAACGGCGTGGCCGGAGCCGAGGCCCCGGAGTAGGGGCCGAGCCCGTTGGCGTTCCTGGCGGCGACGCGGAACGTGTAGGCGGTGCCGTTCACGAGCCCCGACACCGTCGTGCCCGTGGCGGTCGACACGCCGTCGGCGACCGGCTGCCAGTTCGTGCCGCCGTCGATGCTCACCTGCACCTCGTAGTCGGTGATCGGGGAGCCGCCGTCGAAGGGCGCGGTCCAGGCGACGGCCACGGCGCCGTCGAGCGGCGTGCCGACGACACCCGTCGGCGCCGACGGGGGCAGGGGCTGCGGAGTCACGGCACTCGACGGGGGCGAGAACTCGCCCTGGCCCGCCGTGTTGATGCCGGCGACCCGGAACACGTACGGCGTGCCGTTGTTCAATCCCGTGACCACGATGCTCGCGGCGGCCGAGGCGGCATGCGGGAAGGCGGTCCACGACGTGCCGCCGTCGGTGCTGTATTCGACCACGTAGTCGGTGATCGCCGAGGTGCCGATGTCGCTCGGGGCGATCCACGTCAGCGACACCTGCCGGTCGCCGGCCGTGCCCGTCACGCCCGAGGGGATGCCCGGCGCCTGGGCCAGCGTGATGCCGAACGACGCCGTGCCGTCGGTCTTGTTCGGCAGCAGCGGGTTGCCGGCGAGGTCGGCGATCATGTTCACGCCGGCCGTCTGGTTGACCAGGATCCGGTAGTTGCCCGTGCCGAACACGGCCGCCGCCTCGAAGACGACGCGATTGGTCGTCTCCAGGTAGCGGAACACGTAATCGCTGCCCTCGACCAGCGTGGTGCCGTCCCGCTCGAGGGTGAACGCGGCCGCGACCACGGTCGTGCGGTCGATGCCGGCGCCCACGTCGGTGAGCTGCAGGGCGAACTGCGTCACGCCGCGGGCGTCGTTCCCCTTGAGCAACACGACGTCGGGAGCCGCGGCGTTGTCGATCGCGCTGCCGTCGAGGGGCGCGACGAGGCCGAGGAAGGGCTTCGCGAAATCGACCCGGTCGATCGCCCCGCGGTCCTTGAACACGTTGCTGCCGAGGCCCGGGGCGCTGGCCTGCGAGGGATCGTCGCTGCGCAACTGCCCGAACAGGTCGCGGTCGGGCGCGATCACCGGGGACGGCGGCACGCCGATCGGCGACGTGACCACCGTGTATTCGGCCCGGTCGGCCAGGGCGTTGAGGGCGCTGTCCACGATCGCGGAGTTGGCCACGGGGTAGAAGTTGCCGGCCGCCGCGTTCACGAACGGGTTGGCCGCGAGGGTCAGGGCCTGCGTCTGCACCGCGCCCGCGGACACCTGCGTGCCGACGGCGAAGAACGCCGACGTGGTGATCACCGTCCGCTGGTTGCCCGCCGTGTCGAGCCGGCTCGAGGCGTCCACGCTGACGCCCGTGGCCAGGCTCGCGAACACGTTGTTCATCAGCGTGGGCCCGGCGTTCTCGCCGATGTCCACGCCGATGCCGCCCGGATTGGCGCCGCCGTGGATCGTGTTGTTCACGATCCGTGCGTAGGACACCGCCGCGGTCGGCACCGATCCGGTGTTCGGGTCGCCGCTGAAGCGGATGCCCGCCCCGCCGCTCGAGGTGACCACGTTGTTGGCCACGACGACCCCGGGCACGAGCCGGCTGGTGCCGGTCAGCGGGTTGTTGACCACCGGGAAGAACTGCGGCACCCCGGGGATCGGGGCGTTGGTCCGCGGGTCCCGGGCCGCGGCGTCGATGTTGACGCCGTACTGGGCGGCTGCGGAGATCACGTTGTTCTGGATCAGGAACTGCCCCTGCTGCCGCTCGGTGTTCGCGTCGCCCACCCAGCCGGCGGCGAACGGGTTGCCCTGCGGCGTGACGTTGGGCTGGAGCGGATTGCCCGGCACGAGGTTGGCGTTCGTGTCCAGCTGTTGGAGGATGCCCACGGCGCCGGTGAGCGGATCGTTGGCGACGCCGTACGTGGTGCCGCGGCGGATCTCGAGCTGGTAGGCGCCGGTGAGCGCCTGGGCCGGCACGGTGAGGGTGCCCGCGGTCGGCGTGTTGAAGGGCGCGGTCCCCAGGTCGGTGAACGCGGTCTGCCCGGCCACGGCCCCCGTCACCATCTCGCCGCGCTCCGCGAAGCCGACGATGATGTCGTCGACGTAGAAGCCCTCGAACTGGTTGTTCTGGCCGCGCTCCGAGTCGTTGAAGTTCCCGGTCTGGTTGGCGGGGCCCGCGATGTCGTTGAGCAGATTGCCGGCGGCGTCCCGGGCCGTGGGGTCGAACTCACCCGCCGTGCTGAAATCGAACCGCAGCCGGATGTTGGGGTTGCCCGCGTAGCGGCCGAGATCGACCCGGGCCTGTCGCCACGAGCCGGAGTCGAACAGCTCCTGGACGTGCTGGTTGGTGATCACCGCATCGTTCGACGCCTTTGACGACACCGACGCGAAGGCCGGCAGTTCCGCATCGCTCGTGTCGGCGGCCGACTTGACCGAATTGTTGCTCGCGATCACCTCCCACGTCAGGCCGCCGTCGGTGGAGACGAAGACGCGGGCGCTGTCCCGCATGCCGTCGGTCTTGCTGGCCGCTTCTTGCGTCTCGAGCCAGTAGTTGAAGTACAGCGTCGGCTTGTCGGTGTAGGTGTAGCCGAACAGGCTGAAGGCGTTCGTGGTCAGGCTGCCGTACGCGCCGCCGGGCAGGTTGTAGTTGTTCTGGATCGCCGTGTTCGTCGACAGATCCTGCTGCCACTGCGAGTTGATCACCCCGAACTGCCCGGCCGCGGACTGGTAGTTGAGGTACGGCGTCGGGGCGTTGGCGAACTGCTCGAGGCCGAAGTACATGCTCGCGCCGCCTGCCGATTCGGCGAACGAGCGGACGTTGCCCTGGCCGTCGGTCACGGGCTGCCGCGCGGTGGTCGGGCGGGTGAGGTCGGGGGGCGTGTTGATGCCGTGGCCCGCATCGGTGGCCCGCCGGGTGGTCGGGTGCCAGAGATTCACGTCGAGCGGCGAGAAGGCGAGGCCCGTCGCGCCCCCGGCGCCGGTGGCGACCGACGTCGCTTCGGCGACGCCGTCACCGTCGGCGTCGAACACCGGCAACTGGTTGCCGGTCGTGTCGAACGCGTACAGCCGGCCGGTGGTGTCGATCGCGAACAGCGCGTTCGCCAGCGTTCCGCCGGCGAGGTTCTGCGGGCCGATCGCCAGCCCGGCGAACTGGACGCCGGGCAGGTTGTCCGGCGTGAGCGGGTTGGCGTCGGCGTCGGTGGTCGGGTCGATGTCGATCAACGTGGCGGCGCCGTTGCCGACGTTGATCCTGAACAGATAGCCGTTGGTATCGACGCCGTAGAGCGTCGTGCCCACGTACGCCATGCCGGTGACGTTGCCCAGTGAGGTGAGCGGGTCCTGGATGACGCCCCGCAGCCCGTACCCGTTGGGATTTGGGTTGGGGGCGGCGGCGGAGCCATCGGCGGGATTGGCCCGGTACAGCCGCGACCGGGTCGTGCTTTCCCGGACCGAGTAGTAGAGGTCGGGATACTGTCCGACGGCCGAGCGCCTCCAAGCCACCGCATCCACGGTGTTCGAGTCCACGGCCTGCGGATTGCCGGTGAAGGAGTAGCTGGCGGTCAGCCTGGCGTTGGCGAAGGCGATCGCGTTGTTCCAGGTGATGAACACGTCGCCGTTCGGATTCACGAACCCGGTCTGCGGGCTGTCGGGGCCGGCTGGCGTGCCGACCGGCGTGAACACGAGCGTTCCGGCCACGGTGCGCATCGTCCACGTGTCACCCGCATAGCTGATCGTGCCGGTCACCGATCCGGTCACGACGCCCTGCTGCGTGAGGCGGAACTGCACCGTCGTGCCCGCCCCGCCGTTGACGGCGTTGAGGTTGGCGTCGGTCTGATTCGTGGCGGCCGGGGGGCTCGGGATGTCGTCGTTGCCGACGGTCGTGCGGACGCCCGTGCCGGTGTCCACGAGTTCCAGCCGCCCGGCCGTGTTGGCCGTGTTGGCGAGGCCGGCGTAGGAGTAGAGCCGGCCGTCGCTCCGCATCACGAGGTCGCCGATGTCCCGGTTGGCGCCGTAGTTGGCCTCGATCACCGTCTCGACCCCGCCCCGCATCGCATCGACCGTCACCAGGCTCGTCCCCCGCGACACGAAGAGGGTGACGTCGGAGAGCGTGAACGGCGTGACATGCGTCGAGAGGTTGATCGTCGAACTGATGTCGATCACGGCGCCCGTGGTCGACGCGATGGGGAGGCCGCCCGACGTGTAGCCGTCGTAGCCGATGTGGTCCTCGACGATCCGCTGCACGGAACTGATCGGCTCGAGCCGGATGAGCGTGTTGGTGGCCGCGTCGCGGAAGGTCGCGTCGAGGGCGGCCGGCAGGTTGCGGTTGCTCGACACGGCGACGTAGTAGCGGGTCTGGAGCGCCGGGTTCGTCGTGACGGCGCCGGTCGGGCTGACGGCGCCCGACCCGGTGGCGCTGCCCGCGGGCAGCTGCACCGAGCCGATGAAGGGATCGAGCTTGCCGAGGCTGCCGCGGGACAGGTCGTCGAGATCGCTTCCCTGGCCGGCACCGGGCTGGTCCGCGGCGACGTCGGAGTCGCGGCCGGTGAAGATCAGCTTGCCGGCCGAGTCGAACACCGAGATCGTGAAATCACCCCGCAGGCCGTCGCCATAGTCGAGGTCGAACACCGCGGCCCACGACTTCGAGCCGCTGTTGACGCCGCCGATGTTCTGGATCTGCTCGTAGTTGAGCGTGAACGTGTACCAGTCGACGTCGGTGGCGGTCGAGATCGCGCCGGCGATGCCGATCGTGTTGTGGTCGGCCTGGAGCAGGTTACCGACCTCCTGGGCCGTGGCCAGCGTGCCGTTCGCGTCGGTCGAGTTCTCGCCGGTCTCGCCGGTGAGCAGGGAATTGCGCGGCAGTCCCTGGACGTCGATGCCGATCTGCGGGTAGCGGATGTCGGCGTAGCGGACCGTCGAGCCCGGCTTCTCGTCGCGCTGCCGCAGGCGAACCCGCAGCTCGTAGGCGCCGCTCGTGGCGCCGGCGTTGACCTTCGTCGGATCGGCGAGATCGGCCTCGTAGGCGGCCTTCGAGGTGGACGCGTCGTGGCGCGGCTGGCTGCGGACGCGGATGTAGTATTGGTTTTGCGCGCCGAGGGTCGCTCCGGGCAGCGTGACACGCATGCCCGCGTCCTTCGGATTGACCGTGTAGTAGTCGCCGCCCCGCCAGGCGTCCTTCGTGAGCGACGCGGCGGCCAGCGTGGTCCCGGCCGCGAGCGCGGAGTCCAGCACGTCGGCCGATCGCGCCAGGACCGTGCCGCCGGCGTCGAGCAGCTCCACCATCGAGTCGAGGGCCGTCGAGGTCTTGTCGAGGTCGATCCAGACCTCCGAGCCGGTGTAGCCGGTGAACGCATAGACGTCCACGTCGCCCGGCGAGGCCCAGGCGATCGCGCCCTGGACGTCGAAGCCGAGCCGGCGGTTATCGTCGCCGCTCTTTTCCTGGGCCGACTCCGACGTGTTGCCGCCCGTCGCAAAGTTGGGTGCGAGCACGCCGAGCAGTTCGGCGGAGCCGGTCTGGCCGTTCGCATCCCGCCAGCCGACGGCGGCCCGTTCCGCCTCGACGTAGATCGCCACGTTGCGGTCGTTGGAATAGGGGAGGAACCTCAGGCTCCGCCAGTCGCCGGCGGTCGGCACGGTGGCCGCGCCGTTGGTGTTGGTGTCCTTGACCAGCCTGCCGAGCGGGTCGAGGCTCGCGCCCACGGAGTCGTCGGCGAGCGACGTCAGGATCACCGGGTAGCCGGGCTGTCCCACGATCTGCACGGTGCCGCCGATCCGGTCGGTGATGTCGAGGCCGTAGCCCGCGGCCGTGAAGCCCGCGTTCGCGCCGGCGAGCTTGACGACGAGGCTCGCATCGGGCTGGCTCGTGAGCCGGATGCCCGTCGCGGTGTGGAAGTTGTGCACCACGATCTCGGTCTGCAGGACGTGCACGATGTCGGTGTCGTCCCACACGCCCTCGACCGTGATCTCCTCGCCGCGCACCTGCAGGCCCTGGATGGCGCCGCCGGCCGGGCGGCCCGCGCCGACGGTGTAGGAGAGCCGGTTGTCGCGGACGAGCGGCCCGCGATTGTCGTCGAAGCGGCCGTCGCGGCCGATCGGCCCCGTGGTGCGGCCCGGATCGGGCCGCTCGATGTCGGAGAGCGAGTTGGCGTTGATGCTCACGACGGCGCCGAGGTTGTCGCGGAAGTCGTTGCCCAGGATCACGGGCTGCGCACCGCGGGCGAACACGGTCGCGGCCGCGTTGCGACCGCGACCCGTGCGGTCGGTGGCCGCCGCGCCGTCGGCGTTGTTCTCGATGCGGCTGTGGGCGAGCCGCAGGTCGCCCTGGTGCGTCTCGATGACGTTGAATCGGTCGAGCGTGCCCTCGATGGGCGTCTGGCCGCCGCCGTGCGCGATGTAGGCGTAGTCGATGCTGGCCTTGGATCCGGCCTGGAGGATGATGCCGCCCCAGTCCCCGGCCACCCGCGCGTCGGGCTGGTTGCCGTTGGTGTCGAACGTCCCGCCGCCGCCGAACCGGGGGTCGCCGAGGCTCGTGAAGATCACGTTCTGCCCGGGCGTGCCTTCGGCGACGAGCTGCGACGTGCCGCGCTCGAGCTCGATGCGTGCCCCCAGCAGCTTGACCACGACGCCAGGATCGATCGCCAGCCGGCCGCTGCGGCGGGCGATGTCGTTCGCTCCGTTCCGGACGTAGCCGCCGGCGCCGCCCGCGATCAGCAGGTTGTCCTGGAGCACGTACACGATGTCGGTGCTGCGGATCCGCGCCGCGACGTCGAGCCGCTCGGGCTCGCCGCCCAGCGGCGTGCGGACCTTCACGAACAGGCCGTTGATCGAGTTGCCCGTGACCCGGTTGCCGCGGATCTCGGGGCCGATGCGGCCGCTGGACTCCTCGAAGCTGTTGGGCGTCGCCGAGATGGCGGGGCCGGCGCTGCCCGTGATCGTGTTGAAGGCGACCGTGGGCCGGGTGTTTTCCAGCTGCAGCGGCGCGAACGAGTCGAGCTGGGAATCCACGAACACCTGTCCGCCGCCGTAGGTGAACGTGGCCCGGCTGATCGAGTTGACGAACGCGGTCTTGAGTCCGCCGGGCGTGGCGAAGTCGGAATCGGACCGCAGCACGATGCCGCCCCACTGGCCGCCGGTGACTCCCGGTCCGACGCCGTCGGAGTTGCCGCCGATCGTGTCGTCGTGGTAGGAGGTGAACGTCACGGTCTTGGTCGGCGTGCCGAGCACCTGCAGCGCCGCACCGGCCCTCGACACGAGCGCCGACGAGCTGCCCACGTCGATGATCGCCGCCCGCAGCTTGAACACCGCCCCCTCGTCGATCATCACCGTGACCCCGGCCGGCACGTTGAACGTGCCGCCGTCGGCGAGCGGCCGATTCGACAGGTCGGTGCCGACGAGGTAGGGCGTGTCGAGGGCGTTGCCGACGATCCGCATCAGCGTGCGGCTGCCGGGCACCGCGGTGTTCGCGGCGGCGACGGCGTCGAGCGCGGTCTTGAGATTGTTGTAGGGGGTGGCGATCGTGCCGTTGCCGCCGGCCGCCGCGGCCTTGTCCACGAACACGGTCTTCGCCGCGGAGGCGGTGTTGAACCAGAACTGGAACGCCCCGCCCGGCTCGCCGTCGCGGTCGCCGTCGAGCAGGGTGCCCGAGGTGTCGCTGATCGTCGTGGCGGCGACGCTCCGCGGCTGGAATCCGAGTTCGAGCCGGTAGGCGCCGTCGCTGCGGCCGCCGTAGCCGGAGTCGCTCACCTCCGGGTTGAAGCGGTCGTTGCCGGTGCTGGAGACGGCCACGAAGTAGGTGCCCGCCTCGAGGTCGAGGCCGACGAACGAATCACGGCCGAACGAGTCGTCGTTGCGGGCCACGATCTCCCGGCGACCGTTGACCTCGCGGTAGAGCGTGAGCAGGCTGTCGAGCTTGCTGGTGGCGACCGTGCCCGGCCGGGCGACGACCGTCTCGGCCGTGAGCCGGCCGGCGGCGGGCAGCGTGAACCGGTAGAGATCGACGTCGGAGCCGTTGGCCGGATAGAGCTGGGCCAGGTGGATCGTGTCGTAGTCGCCGGGGAACACCGGCTCCCCGGTCAGCCCGTTGCCGAGGATCGACGGGATGTCGTAGGAGTGCACGAGGCCCAGCGCGTGGCCGATCTCGTGCATGGCCACCTGGAACCACCGGCCGGCATACTCGGCGTCACCCCAGTTGTCGGTGGAGTCCATGATCGCCGCGAGGTTGCCCGTGGTCGTGATGCCGGTGAGGCCGCCGGGCGCCGTGTTGATGGTGGGGTCGATCGCCCGCATGTCGCCGGTGACGACCGTGATCCCGCTGGCGGCGGTCTCGACGAATCGCACGCCCGTGTAGCGGCTGTAGAGTTCGAAGATCTCGCGGGCCCGCTGCTTCTGCGTCTCGGTGATCGCGTTGAACAGCTGGTTGCCCTGGGGATCGACGCCGTAGTTGGACTGGAAGTTGTATGCAACGGTGGCGACCGCGTTATTCAACTCGAACGAACGGAGCGCGTTGCCGTGGTCGTTGCCGATTTCAGTCGGCAGGTCGCGATGGCCGGGCTCGTCGATCGAGCCGGGCTGGGTCGGGAATCCGAGCAGCGTTCCCGAGGCCGGCGTGGCGACGCCGGTGCGGCTCTGGATGGCGCCGGTGACGGTGAGGCCGGCCACGGTCAGCGGTCCGAGGTTCTGGGCCGAGCCGAAGCTCGAATTGGCGTCCGAGCCCTCGGGCACGGCCGCACCGCGCAGCGCGAGTGCTTCGGCGGCTCCGACCTGCAGCCGATACAGTTTGTCGTCGGCGATCGCGCCGGGCGAAAACCTGAGCGTCGCCTTGCCGGTGGCCTGGTCGTAGGTCACGGAGGACGGATTGACCGGGGCCAGCGGCGAGACCGCGTCGCCCGTCGTGCGGTCGATCTCGAACAGGCGGTAGGCCGACGGCGTCTGTGCGGATGCCACGTTGAGCGGGTCGTTGGCGTTGAAATACACGTCGATCTGGTCGCGGTTTTGCAGGAGCGATCCGCCCGCGCGGGTCGTCGGCTGCGGCACGACCGACACGACGTAGGCGCCGAGGTCGAGGCGGACGTCGATCGCGCGGCTGGCGGCGGCGAGCGTGTCGCCGCCCACCGTCTTGAGGCCGGAGGTGCCGCCGGCCACGGTGATCCGGTAGGAGTCGTCGGGCAGCGTCTCGGCGAACCGGATCACGACCTCGTTTTGGTTGGGCACGTCGTTGACGAGGATGCTGCCCGGCACGACCGTGACGTCGGGCTTCGCCCCCGCGGCACCGAACCCGTCGCCGGCGCCGCCGCTGCGCACGATGGAGATGCTGCTGGCGATCGAGGTGGGGTCGAGGGCGACGCCGGGGCTGAACCGCAGCGTGACCTGCTGCGGCGCCTCGGTCAGGATCTGGGCGTTCTGGCCGGCGATGAAGAACGGGGAGTCGCTCGTGGTGGCATAGGCCGAGACCAGATCGAACGCCATCACGCGACGATCCTCGAGCCGCTCGACGTTTCGCGAGTCGGCCCCTTCACGCCGACGGCGAGTGGTGCGACCGGGGTGCTTGCGGTGGAAGAGATCGCTGATGGAGGGAGCGGTGCGGCGGTTCTTCATGACGGTCTCGGGGAAAGGGATGCGGGGGAAGGGGGCCCTCAACGGCACAAAACCCCCACAGTACGCGGCTCGGATGCAGAGTGTTCGACTCTAGCATCGACGCTCCAGCCACGGCAATAAATTGGCACGCCCGTCGATTTTGCCGACGGGCGTGCCGAATGAGCCGGATTTTCAGGCGTTTTCGACGGGGATTTCGCGGGAGTCCGGCGCCGGGCCGCGACACCCGGGTTCCCGGGGCCGCGGGCCGGCTGCTACCAGCGGCCCTCGAGGCCCAGGCTGACGCCCTGCACGACCGTGCCGCCCTTCGTGTCGAGCGTCCCGGTCGGCGGCACGCTGACGAGGTCCTGCGTGAGAAACTGCCGCGTCGGCTGGGCGAGGCCCTGCAGCCACATCCCGAAGTAGCCGAACCGCAAGTCGAGGCAGCAGGTGATCGGGATCACGCCGGTGAAGCCGAGTTCGCCCACGAACGCACAACTGGCGGGCGACTGGGAGAGTCCGAACGGCTGGTCGATCCCGGCGTTGGGCTTCACGAGGAGCGAGTTGGCGGCGACGTTGTTGCCGTAGGCGCCGCCCTTCATGACCGATTCGACCCGCAGCCACTTGGTGGTGAGCACGTTGGCGTCGAAGCCGATCTGCCCGCCATACAGACTGTTGTAGATGTTGCTCTGGTAGATGTCGGTGTCGCCGGTGGGGAGGTTCGTGGTGAGCGTGGCCGATTCCCGCCATTCCACCCAGCGGAAGCCGCCGAGCAGGCGGATGTTGTGGCACACCTTGTGGTAGCGGTTGAGCTCGAAGCTCTGGATGCCGCTGCCGAGGTTGATGCTCGCCCCGTCGAGCTGGGTCTCCTGGTCGCCGAAGATGCCGGGCGGGGCGATGTCGTAGCCCTGGAGGGTGGCCGGCAGCGTCCGCTGGCCGCGGAAGTTGAAGGCCCGCAGGTAGGTGACTTCCCAGGCGTTGCCGCAGGCGTCGGTGCGGAACAGCGAGAATCGCGGCCCGGCGGCGGGCACGCTGTTGACGTCGTTGGCGTCGAGGGCCGTGATGCCGGCGACGTTGTCGGTGATCAGGGCCTGCGAGGGCGGGGCGTTGCGCCACAGGAGGAGGGCGTCGGCCCGGCCGGTCCAGCAGGCGCCGCTCTGCTTGTGGTGGGCGGCGAGCCGCTGAAACAGCCCGGGCGGATCGCAGTCGGCGAGGGGGCCGCTGCAGCGGGCGTGGCACCAGTCGCCCAGCGTGCCGACGAGTCCGGCATCGGAGCCGTCGCCCGAGCAGGCCGGGCAGCCGCAGGCTTCGGCACCGTCGACGGCGGCGGTGCAACTGGTGCTGAATATGGAGGAGCCGTCGGGGCAGCCGGGGCAGTCCGAGGAATCGTCGGCGGCGTGGGGGGCGGTGTCGGAGTCAGCCGGCGACGCCTCGTCTGCGGGCAGCCCGTCGGCGACGGTCGGCGCCGGATTGAGGGCGACGACGGCGGGCTCGCGGTCGAGCGGGTCGTGCAGCAGGACCGACGTGGTGCCGCCGGCATCGGCCGGTTCGTCGAACGACGCGGCGTGGGCGGTCGGGTCGGTGGCCAGACGGACGGCCGAGGCGGCCGTCAGCGTCAATCCGGCGAGCAGCTTCCGCGCGACCGGAGCCTGTTTCGAGATCCGCGAGCCTCGCCGGCCCGCCTGCGTCCACTTGAAGGAAACCAGCATCGTTCCTGTCTCCGTCGAGAGTACCGTTCCGACCGGTGGAATCGGTCGTGTCGGTCATCCGGCGGGAGGGTCGTGCCGCGAGTTCCTGTCAGGGAAAGTGGGCAGAATCTGCGGCGCGGCGGCCGGGTCGTTCCCCGCCGCCGGCGTTTCCACGGTGCCGCAGGTTGCCCGTCTTCGCCAGGCGGTGCCTGTGGGCGAGCCGCGTGTCGCGGCTACCGCCGAATCGAGAGCCGCGTGGCCGCGGCGGAACGTGCCGTCGCCCTGGATGCGGCGAAGCCGACGCTCGCCCCCTTGCCCCAGTAGATGGCCTGGTCGGCCTTCA
>RFUD01000180.1 GCA_009923125.1 Planctomycetia bacterium | reverse complement strand
CATCACGAGCCTCACGGTCGGAGCCCTGCGCAGCCGCCCGGAGATGCCGCCCGGCGAGGCCGCCGCCGCCGCGCTCGATCAACTCGACGCGGCGACCGACATCCTCTTCCGGGCGGTCGGATGCGGTGCTGCGGTCGATCCGTGGAACATCCTCGGGCTCGGCGGGCAGTTTCCGCTGCACGAGCCGGGCGGGGAGAGCCTCACCGACCCGCGGGTGAACGATCTCGTGGAGGTCACCCGCTCGATCCTCGAAGGCTATGCGACGCTGTGGCGCGAGAGCAGCCTCGACGGCCCCGAGGCGGTGGCCGCGCGGGCCGGCGCCGCGCTGGAAAAACTGGCGGCCTGGTGGGACCGGTTCGCGACCACGACGGTATCGGGCGTGCCGCACCTCTCGGGCCGGGAGATCCTCGACTCGGCGCGGGAGGTCACCGGCGCGCTCGAACGCCGGCGGGCCTTCGTGGACGCCGCGCCCCCGGCGGCGTTCTGGCGGAAGGAGGTGGGAGGATTTTCGGCGCCGGAGAGCCATGCCCAGGCCGCCGCCGCCCTGCTCGACGAGGGCGATCTCGACGGCGCGATGGGGCTGCTCGTGCACTGGGCGTCGCTCTTGGAGGGGTCGGCGGTCGAGCGGTCCGGCGCGGAGTGGCTGGCGGCGGCTGCCCGGTGGACGGCGCGGGCGAGTGCCGACACCACCGCCTCCGGCCGGGCCCGCGTGCGTCGGTTTCTCGAACTGGTGGAGGCCAACACCATCGCCGTCGTGGATGCGATCGAGCAGGTGGCCGCACACGGCGACGGGACCGTCCGCCCGTCGCCGGGGCCGTCGCGACAGGAGGGCGACGAGTCGGCGTCGGAAGAACACGACGACGAGGAGCGTGTCGCCTCCGCGTACGAGTCGATGGTGTGGCGCGACTCCGCCGACGACGGGATCGAGGGGGGCATGATCGACGTCGAGTTGCCCGGCAACGCCCGGCGGGGGACCGCCGCGGAGGTCGAGCAGGCGGCCGATTTCCTGGCGGGCGTGTGGCGGCTGCTGCGACACGCCACCACGGCGGCGTGCGTCATCGACGTCCGCGAGGGGAGCGTCACGGCGCGTGCCGACATCGATTCCGCGCTCGGCTGGCGGCACACCCTCCGGCGGCTGCGGCGCACGTTCGTGCGTGCCGCCGATCACCTGGCGGCGACCGACGCGGTTCCCCCTCCCGGCATGCCGCCGGCGGAGTTCGACCGCGTGCGCTGGCAGCGCGATGCCGCCGTCGAGCGGCTGGTGGACGCCGCGGTGCAGGCGACCGAGACGCTTCGCATCCTCTCGGCCAGGCTGGAACTCGCCCATCGGGATGCGTTGCGGCCGACGGTGGGCGGACTGTTCGCGGCGCTCCTCGCCGGCGACGCACCCGCCGCCCGCGCGGCGCTCGACGTCGTGCAGGCCAGGCTGGTCGGCAAGCCCGTGCTTTACGTACCGCTGTCGCGCGGCGGCCGGCCGGCTCGCATCGTCCTCGCGCGCGGGCGGGCGAGGCTGCTCGAGCGACTCGCCGCCTGTCTGCCGCGGCTCGGCCTGGTGTCCGAGACGTTCGCCGTCGTGCACCTCGCCAAGGCCCTCGAGAGCCGGCGGCCGCCAGGTGCGGCCAGCGTCAGCGAGTTCGACCGCGTGTTCGAGGCGGCGACCGCGGCGCTCGTCGAACGGATCGTGGAGAGTGCGAGCACCCCCGGTCCGGATGGCCACGGCGTCGCCGCGGCGACGGTGACCGAGCGGATCCTCGCCGGCTTGGCGCTGCTCGTCCCGAAGTTGCTCGACACCTGGATGACGCACGCCCGGCAGTTGCGGCTCTCGGTGCTCGAGCGCGTCCGTGACCCCAAGGCCTTCGCCGCGGTCAAGGAATTCATCGAGCGTTACGGCGCCGGCCTGTTCACACAGCACCTGCTCGCTCCGCCGTCGCTGCGCGGAATCCTCAGGGGCGGTGTGCGGCCGTTTCTCGAGCAGCTCGTCGAGCGGCATGCGGACGAGCCGGTCGACGAGCCGGTCGACGGCCGGCCGCGCTATCCGGCGCGGCTCGTCGAAGACCTCGCGTCGCAGCGGCTACCGGTCCGACAGGCGGCCGCCCGGCTCCGGCTCGTGCTGGAATGCGTCGCGGAGAATCACGCCGAGTATCGCGATTGGAACTCGACGACGACGCAGTCGGACCGCGGCGAGCACCTGCACATCCTGCTCGATTTTCTCAGGCTCAAGGCGGAGTACGACCGCATCGCGTGGACGCTGCGGCCGGTCGGCATGGCCCACCGGGTCCTCGCCCGACGCGGCCTGCACGAGGCGGCGGCGGCCGATCTCGCGACCCGCCTTGCCAGCCTGGAGGCGTTCTGGGGCGTGCGACTGGCGAGCGTGGCCGATCGGGTGGGCCGGCCGTTCACCGAGGTGCTGGAGCAGGATGAACTCGAAGCGCTCGTCCCGCCGGCGGTGCGCGAGGCCACGACCGGCGCGCCGGTCGGGGCCGGTGAGCGATTCGAGCGGCGGGCCGAGGGGCTGCTGGGACGGGCCAGCGGGTCGGGTGTCGAGATCCCCGACTGGCTGGAACGGCTCGGGGTGGCGGTGGAGCGGGCGCTCGAGCAGGCCGAGGCCGGGCCGGACGTCGAACTGCGAGCCGGCACGCTCCCCGACGCGGTGCGATGGGGGACGCTGTCGTGGGAGGCGCTGGAGGCGATCCTGGGCGGCACATGACCGCTGCGCCGCGCGGTAGAACAACGCCATGGACGTGGAGGAGGATTTTGTCGCGGAGTCACGTGGCCGGGCGCGACGGCCCCTCGCGGTGTGGCTCGCCGGCCCGATCGGCCTCGACGACTCGCTCGCACTCGCCGAGCGGCTGGCATGGGACGTCTCGGAGCCGGACGGACGTCCGCCCACCCTGGTGATCGCGGAGCCCGAGCCGGCGATCACGATCGGCAGGGGTGGCTCGCGGGCCGATGTGGACTTGAGCGACGAGGAGTTGCGACGGCACGGGCTGCCGCTGCGGTTCATCGGCCGCGGGGGCGGCGCGGTGCTGCACGCCGCCGGGCAGGTCAGCCTGTCGCTGTTCGCGACGCTCGCCGACCTGGGCATCGAGCGGCACGATGTGGCCGCCTACCTGGAGCGTCTCGAGCACGCGCTCGAGGCGGCCGTGCGGGCGGTGCGGTGCGGTGCCGCCCGGGATTCCAGCCTCCCGGGCGTCTTCGGCCGCACCGGCCTGCTGGCGGCGGTCGCCGTGGCGATCCGACGCGGGGTCGTATGGCACGGGGCGTTCCTCAACGTGCGGCCCGACCTGACGATTTTTCCGCGCGTCCGCACGCTGCCGTTCGCCCCCGCGGCCGGGATGCGTACGATGGGGTCGATCGAGGCCGACGTGCAGCGGCCGGTACGGATGCAGGACGTGCGAGCGGCGTTGGTCGAGCAGGTGGTCGATGCGTTCGGCTTCCCGCGGGCCCACATCCAGTCGGGGCTGCCGGTGAGGCTCCCCGGCCGGTCGGAGATGAAGAGTCGTGTCGGATAGCACCGCGAACGTTCCATTTCCATCCCTCACCGTCGTGAGCCTCGACACTCCCGCGCCGGCACCGGTGCGTCGGCTGCCCCCCTGGCTGCGGCAGAATCTCGGCGCCGGTGGCGGCCATGCGGAAACGGCCCACTTGATCGCCGAACTCCGGCTGGAGACCGTTTGCTCGTCGGCCAAGTGCCCGAATCGGCTCGAATGCTGGTCGTCGCGGACCGCCACCTTCATGATCCTGGGTAACGTGTGCACGCGGCCGTGCGGCTTCTGCTCGGTGCCCAAGGGCAAGACGGAGGAACTCGAACTCGACGAGCCCGACCGCGTGGCCGAGGCGGCAAAACGTCTGGGACTCGCGCACGTCGTGATCACCAGCGTGACCCGCGACGACCTGCCGGACGGCGGCGCCGAGCACTTCCGGCGCACGGTCGAGGCGGTGCGGGCCGCGACCGGGGCGGTGGTCGAGGTCCTGGTGCCCGATTTTCTCGGAAAGGAGAATGCCCTCGAGCGGTTGATGGCGTCCCGGCCCGACGTCTTCAACCACAACACCGAGACCGTGCCGCGGCTCTACCGCACCGTGCGCGGCCGCAAGAGCGTCTACCCGTGGACGCTCCGGCTGCTCGCCGACGCGAAGCGGCTCGCGCCCGAGGTGAAGACGAAGAGCGGGCTGATGCTCGGCCTCGGCGAGACCCGCGACGAACTGCTCGACGTGTTCGCCGACCTGCTCGACCACGGCGTCGACTTCCTCACGCTCGGACAGTATCTCCAGCCGACGCTCGACTCGCTTCCGGTCGAACGGTACGTGCCGCCGGAGGAGTTTGACGAACTGGGCGCGCTGGCCCGACGGATGGGCTTCAAGCGGGTCGCCTCGGGCCCGCTCGTCCGCTCGAGCTACCACGCCCGCGAAATGACCGCGTAGCGCATGGGGTAAGCGTCCCGCTTGCCGTACGACAGGCTCCAGCCTGTCATGCTTTCCCTCAACGCGCCCAACCCGGCTCGGGGTCACCCCGTACCGTTTCGCCGGACGTTCGCTGCGGGCCTCCAGCCCTCCGCTCACTCGACTCCGACTGCGCTTCGCCATCCTGGCTCCGCTTGCCTGCGTACGCCGGCTCGACGGGAGGGGTGACCCCTCGCCTCACCCCTCGTGCCGACTGCACGGTGGCGGCCCCGAGCCACGCACGACGCCGATTCATCCGTCCCGCATGTGCCGACTGCCGACTGCCCCGCGATCCCGCGAGACGCCGTCACGCCCCCTCGAGTCCGTGCTCGAGGAGTTTCTTGCGGAGCGTGTTGCGGTTGATGCCGAGGCGGGCGGCGGCCTTGAGCTGCACGCCGTCGCAGGCGGCGAGCATCTGCGAGATGAGCTCCCGCTCCACGCGGCTCACGATCCGGTCGAACAGGTTTTCGTCGTCGGGCGGGGCCGTCGTCATCCCCTGCTCCACGAGCTCGCGGGCCAGGCTGTCGAGATCGCCCCCTCGACCGGGCATCGAGATCGCCGGCCGGTCGCCGCGCATCGCGGGCGGCAGCAGGTCGAGCGTGATCTCGTCGCCGTTCGCCATCACGACGCAGCGTTCGACCACGTTCTGCAGTTCGCGCACGTTGCCCGGCCAGTGGTAGCGGGCCAGGGCCTCCATCGCATCCTTGTGGATGTGGACGACGTAGCGGTCGTTGGCCTCGTTGTAGAGTTCGAGGAAGTGGCTCACGAGCTGCGGGATGTCCTCGCGGCGGGCCCGCAAGGGCGGCAGGTAGATCGGCACGACGTTCAGCCGGTAGTAGAGGTCCTCCCGGAAATTCTCCCTGGCCACCTCGTCGAGCAGCTCGCGATTGCTCGCCGCGATCACGCGGGTGTCGACGCTGATCGTCTCGGTGTCGCCGACGCGCTCGAATTCCCGTTCCTGGAGCACCCGCAGGAGCTTCACCTGGAGCTTCGGCGTCGTGGAGTTGATCTCGTCGAGGAAGATCGTGCCGGTGTGGGCGGCCTCGAACCGCCCGGCCCGGTTGGCGACGGCACCGGTGAACGCCCCGCGGACATGGCCGAAGAGCTCGCTTTCGAGCAGGCTCTCCGAGAGCGCCCCGCAGTTCACGCGCACGAACGGCCCGCTGCCGCGCGGTGACAACTGGTGGATCGCCTTGGCCACGAGCTCCTTGCCGGTGCCCGTCTCGCC
>RFUD01000179.1 GCA_009923125.1 Planctomycetia bacterium | reverse complement strand
TCCGAGTGAACGGAGCCCAGGAGGGGCGCAGTGAACGTCCGGCGAGGCGGTACGGGGTAACCCCGAGCCGGCGCATGCCAATCCAGTGAACGTCCGGCGACGGGATACGGGGAGCGCGAAGCCTGTCCTACACGTCGAGATTCTTGACGTCGAGCGCGTGACGCTCGATGAACTCGCGCCGCGGCTCCACCTTTTCGCCCATCAGCACCCGGAACAGGTCGTCGGCGGCAGCGGCGTCGGTCATCGTCACGCGCAGCAGCGTGCGATTGGCCGGGTCGAGCGTGGTGTCGCGCAGCTCCTCCGCGTTCATCTCGCCCAAGCCCTTGAAGCGGGTGATCGAGAGCCCCTTTTCGCCGGCCCGTCGCACCGCTGTGAGCAGGCCGCGGAGATCCTCGAGGCCGATCTCGTTGTCGCCGCGGCGCAGCGTGTAGCGGGCGTCCTCGCTGCCGGTGCGGTCTTGCGGCATGAGGGCGTCGATCCCGAACCCCATGGCTTCGAGCTCCTTGAGGCCGGCGTTGATGCTCCGCACCTCGTGAAGGTCGATGACCACGAGCTGGTCGCGGCCGGTGTCGTGGGCCGTGCCGGGCGTCGCGTCGTTGGCGGCCACCGACTCCTCGATCCGCCCGACCGCCAGCGTGCCGCCGGCCGACTGCTCCTTCCCCTTCACGAACGCCTCGAGCTCGTCACGGCTGGTGAACCAGTGTTCCTCGGTGCCGTAGTAGACGTGGTACATCGGCAGCTTGCCGGTCTTGGCGTCGCGGCGGGCGGCATGATCGCGGAGGCTGATGCCCCGCTTTTCGAGCGCGACCAGGGCGTCCTCCAGCCCGGCGAGCGTGCGACACAGCCGCTGCATTTCCTCGCCCGATATCTCACGGCCGGCCCCGGGCAGGAACACCCCCTCGCCGAGCCCCTGATCGAGGAGTTGGGTCTTCATCTCCTCCTCGGTCTGCACGTAGTACACCGTCTTTTTCGACCGCACACGGAACAGCGGCGGCTGCGCGACGTACACGTGGCCGGCGGCCACCAGCTGGTACATCTGGCGGTAGAAGAACGTGAGCAGGAGGGTGCGGATGTGTGAACCGTCCACGTCGGCGTCGGTCATGATCACGACCTTGTCGTACCGCCGCTTGCCGAGGTCGGCCTCCTCGCCGATGCCGGCGCCGATCGCCGAGATCACGCTCCTGACCTCCTCGTTGGCGAGCACCTTGTCGTCGCGGCTCTTGTAGGCGTTGATGATCTTGCCGCGCAGCGGAAGGATGGCCTGATACTCGCGGTGGCGACCGCCTTCGGCCGAGCCGCCCGCGGAGTCGCCCTCGACGAGGTAGAGTTCGCACTTCTCGACGTCGCGGCTGGTGCAGTCGCGGAGTTTTCCGGGAAGCCCTCCGCCCGAGAGGGCGCCCTTCCGTTCCCGGAGCAGTTGCTTCGCCTTCTTGGCGGCTTCACGGGCCTCGGCGGCGAGCACGCCCTTCTGCACGATCGCCTTGGCGCTCTTCGGATTCTCCTCGAGGTACTTCGCCAGGTAGTCGCCGACGGCCGAGTTGATGATCCCCTCGACCTCGCCGTTGCCGAGTTTGGTCTTCGTCTGCCCTTCGAACTGCGGGTGGGGCACGCGGACGCTGATCACCGCCGTGAGGCCCTCGCGGACGTCCTCGCCGGTGGGCACGAGATCCTTGTAGATGCCCGTCTTCTTGCCGTAGGCGTTGAGGGCGCGGGTCAGGGCCGACCGGAAGCCCGACACGTGCGTGCCCCCCTCGGTCGTGGAGATGTTGTTGACGTAGCTGTGCAGGCTCTCGGTGTACTCGCCGGTGTACTGGAGCGCGATGTCCCAGCTCACCCCCTCACCCGAACCCTTGATCGTGATCACGTCGGCGTGGATGGCGTCGCTCGCCTTGTTCAGGTGCTCGACGAACTCCTCCACGCCCCGCTCGTAGCAATAGGTTTCAGCCGATCCCGTCGCCGCGTCGGCGAAGGTGATCCGCACGCCCGAGTTGAGGAACGCCAGTTCCCGCAGCCGGCGGGAGAGGATGTCCCAGGAGAACTTCGTCTGGGGAAAGATCTGCGGGTCGGGCTTGAACGTGGTCTTGGTGCCCGTCCGCGGCGTCGTGCCCATCTTCCGCACCGGACCGGTGGGCTCACCCCGCTGGTACTCCTGCTGCCAGACATGCCCCTCGCGGGAGACTTCCACCTCGCACCATTCCGAGAGGAAGTTGACGACGGTCACGCCCACGCCGTGGAGTCCGCCGGACGTCTGGTACGCCCCCTTCTCGAACTTGCCCCCGAACTTCAGCACCGTCATCACGCCCTCGAGCGTGGAGACGTCGCGTTCCATCTCCTCGGAGAGCTGCGGATGACGGTCCACCGGGATTCCGCGGCCGTCATCCTCGACGGTCACGCTGCCGTCCACGTTGACCGTGACGGTCACGTTCTTGGCATGGCCGGCCATGCATTCGTCGATCGAGTTGTCCACCACTTCGTACACGAGATGATGGAGACCACGGGACGTGTTGTCGCCGATGTACATGCCGAACCGCTCGCGCACATGCTCCCGGTCGGAGAGGTGCTTCAAGTCGGCGCTGGTGTAGTCGGGCTGGCTCGAGGCGTCTGCCATGGTTGAACTCCCCCTAGGACGATGACCGTGTCGGGCGTCCCGCATCCGCCAGGACGCGGCAGCGGATGTCGGTGATGCCCTCGGCCGGGACGATCTCGGCGAGCCGGGCGAGGATCTCCCGCTTGTGGAACCCCATCTCCTGGACGAGCGCCGAATGGCTCACCAGCACGTCGAGGACGCCGCGGCGCACGAGGCCGGCCTGCGAGGCGCCGCGGAAGGCCGGCGGCGCCACCTGCTCCCAGGCTGCGGCCAGCGCATCGACCGATGCGGTCTGGTCGTAGCCGGTGCGGGCCAGGAGCCGGTTCACCAGTCCGCCGATCGCACGTGGTCCGCCGGGGTTCTGCATGGGCTGTTCCGTGGTCAGTCGGCCGCCAACGGCATGATCACATAACCGTAGCCGTCGTCGGTGCGACAGACACAGGCGCTCTGGGGATCGGTCAGTTCGACCGTCACGTTCGCCGCGCCGTCGAGCACCCGCAGGAACTCACTCACGAACCGCGGATCCATCTTGATCCTGACCGTCGCGTCCGCATGGTCGATGGGCAGTTCGATCCGGCTCTCGCCGCTTTCGGCCGACCGTCCCGAGAGCACGAGCCGGCCGGGCTCGAAGGAAAAATCGACTCCCTTCGACTGCTCGCTCGTCACGATCGCTGCCTGCCGCACGGCCGCGAGGAGCGGGCCGGCGAGCAACCCCACCCGCACGGCTTCGGGCCGATCGGGAAACACGTCACGCCACCGTGGAAACCGGCCCTCGACGAGCCGCGCGGAGATGGTGGTGGGACCGGTCTGCACGAGGATTTCCGCGGGCCGGACGGCGACGTGCACCGGGGCGTCGGCCGCCGTGAGGCAGCGTTCGACCAGTTGCATGGCCCTCGCCGGAACGATCGGCTGGGCATCCGACGGGCTGCCGTGATGCCCGGCCGCAGGGCCTTCCATCTTGGCCAGGCGACGGCCGTCGGTGCCGACGGCGATGACCGACTTCGTGGTGAGTTCCAGCAGCACCCCGCCGAGCGCGAACCGGCTGGACTCGTTGTCGGTCGCGAACACCGTCCGCTTCACCAACTCCCGGACGAGCGGGGTCGCCAGTTCGAAGCACGGCTCGTTCGGAAAGGACGCGACGGACGGAAACTCGAGCGGATCCTCACCGGGAAGCCGAAACTCGCTCCGCGGCGCCTTGACCACCGTCGCGGTGCCATCGGCCGAAAGTTCGAACACCGTGCCCGCCGCGCTTTCACGCACGATCGCCGCCAGCCGGGCGCTCGGCAGGAGCGCTGCGCCCGGAGCCAGCGTCTCGACCCCCTCGATCCCGGTGCGGATGCCGACTTCGAGATCCGTGGCCGAGAGCACGGCCGATTCCTTCGTGGCCTCGAGCTTCACGTTGGTCAGCACCGGCTTGGGCGACCGGGCCGGAACGACGGCCGAGGCACTCTGAAGGGCCGCCAACAGCGGCTCGCGGGAACAACGCACTTTCATCGGAATGCTCTCACCGGCAGGCACGGCCTGCGGCCGCGGAATGGAAGGGCGGGGAAGCCCTTACTGTACCCGACGCAGGGCGTCCTGAAATCCCCCGGAAACGCCCCCGATTCGGCCCGTCGCGGTGGAGCCTGGCCGCTGCCGTTCTCCTTCTATTCATGCATGAAGAATTGGGAACAGGGGAAGACAGGAACAGGAATATAAGCAACAGTAACAGGGTATCGATCCGCGGCGTTCGAGCCATCCTGCCGGAAGACGAAAACATCGGCTTTTCAGCCGCTTAAACCGCGCCAGGGAGCGTGACAGAAGTGTCGAAACACTGTCGGTTCGGCGTGCGGAAAAGGTGGTCCGACCGGCGGACGAGCCCGCACTCCGCTGCCGATCGCCGGTCGCCGAAACGGGTGCGGCATGGCGGCCGGATGCACGCCTGCGGAGGAACCGGCGACGGCACGTGGAAGGCGTGCTGCCTTCGCGGTGTCGTCGTCCGCCACGCACGGGATCGTGACAGCGAATCGACAGTTATCGGACTTCGAGCAGCTCGACGAGAAAGTGCAGCGTCGCGTTCGGCGGGATGACCGGCGGGGCTCCCCGGGGCCCGTAGCCGAGGTTGCTGGGGATCAGGAGCTCGATCATGCCCCCTTGGCCCACGAGCTGCATGCCTTCGGTCCAGCCTGGAATCACGCCATTGAGCGGGAACTCGATCGCTTCGCGACGCTCGTACGAACTGTCGAACACCTTGCCGTCGTCGAGCCAGCCGTGGTAGTTGACCTTCACGTTGCTCGTGGCCTTGGGGTTGGCACCGGCACCCTTGCGGAGCACGCGGTACTGCAGCCCGGACGCGGTGGTGGTGAACGCCTGCGGCGCGTCGGCGTCGATCGCACCGGCTCCCTTCGGCAACTGGGGATGGGGCACGTCGGCGGCCATGAGGTTCTCCTGGAGCGGTATGAGGAAGGACAGGCAGACGAGCAGGGCGGGGACGCGCAGGCTGTTCATCGGGCGGGTTCCTGGGGTGAAACGGAGCCCGCGAAGTATATCAGCGGTACGTCGGGTCGTTCGCCTGACGGACGCGTTCCGCGGCCCGCATCGCGTCCGCTTCGAGCTGCCGCCCGACGGCCTGGGCCCGGTCGCGGTTGAACGTCAGCGTGGGGATGCCGCCGGAAAACGACACGCCGATCACCCCCGTGGCGATCAGGATCGGGATCAACAGGAGAAACAGCCGCGAGCCGAGCTTCGACGTGGCGACTTTCTGCACCGGCGCCGGCATGCCGACGGTGGCGAACTGGGCGATGCGCTGCGTGTAGGTCGTCTTCTTCGTGCGGGCCATTCTCGGTCTCCTCGAGCGTCAGGCGGAACGGGCGTCTGTCATGTGGATTGATCGACTCCCGACCGCGACGGCTTGACCGGGCTGTCCGGTCAGGGGCACAGCCGCCGGTGGCCGCAAACCCCGCGCAGCCGTCAGCCGCGGCCCGGTCACCCCCGATTCCCCCCGGGGGGTCACCCAATCCTGTTCGGCACGGCACTTGCCGTCCTGTGGGGCAAGCGTCTCGCTTGCCGTACGACAGGCTCCAGCCTGTCATGCTTTCCGTCAACGCGCCCAACCCGGCTCGGGGTCACCCCG
>RFUD01000178.1 GCA_009923125.1 Planctomycetia bacterium | reverse complement strand
TCTGCTGGTCGATGAGCTGCTTGCAGCCCGTGGCGACCAGGAGCGTCTGCATGTAGCTCTTGGCCTGCGAAAGGTTGAAGAGCTGGCGGCGGTTGGTCTGGCCGCCCATCTCGATGATCTTCCGCGCCTTGTTGAAACGGACGTTCGACAGGCTGCGGGTGGGGATGTCGAGGTGCGGGTCGCGACGCTTCTCCGCCGCGGACGCGACCTCGTCCGCCAGATCCACGATCAGCCCGAGGGTCTTTTCGTCGATGGGCGGGAGCTTCGTCTTCGCCGCCTTGGGGGCCCGCTTCGTCTTCGTCGCCATGGAACGCCTGCCGAGGGTGGGGGTGCCGTGAATGTCGGCATCCTACCCTCGAACGGCGTCAGCATCGAACGTCGTCGGCGCGGCCCACGGCCTTCATCCGCCGCAGGAAGTGCGGGCCCTCGAGGGGCGGGGAGGTCGTCGCGGCGGCCGAGCCGCCCGCCCACGTCGAAGAATTCCGCGATCCGGCCCACGACGGTGCGCTGCTCGGCCGGCTCGAGTTCCGGGAAGATCGGGAGGGCGAGCGTCTCTTCGGCGGCACGCTCGGTGTGGGGCAGGTCGCCCTTGGCCCAGCCGAGGGAGGCGAAGCACTGCTGCAGGTGGAGCGGCACGGGGTAGTAGATCTCGGTGCCCACCTTGCAGGCCGTGAGGTGGGCCCGGAGGGCGTCCCGCTGCCCGTCGGCGACCCGGATCACGAACTGGTTCCAGACATGCCGGCCCCGCGGCTCGTCGGTGGGCACCGTCACCCGTGGTTCGAGATCGTAGCGGCTGAAGAGTTCCATGTAGCGGGCGGCGTTCGACTGCCGGGCGGTCGTCCAGGCGTCGAGGTGCGGCAGCTTCACCCGCAGGACGGCCGCCTGGATCGTGTCGAGCCGGCTGTTGATGCCGACGACCTGGTGGTAGTAGCGGGGCTCCATGCCGTGGACCCGCAGCAGCTTGAGCCGGGCGGCAAGGTCGTCGCGGGTGGTGGTGAGGAAGCCTCCGTCACCCGCGCCGCCGAGATTCTTCGTGGGATAGAAGCTGAAGCAGCCGACGTCGCCGAGACCGCCCGAGCAGCGACCGTGCCACGTCGAGAGGATCGACTGGGCGGCGTCCTCGACCACGGGGATCCCGGCCTCCTTCGCGACGGGGAGGATCGCGTCCATGTCGGCGGTGCGGCCGAACAGATGGACCGGCACGATCGCCTTGGTGCGACGGCTGATCTTCCGCCGGATGTCCGCCGGATCGACGAGATAGGTCGCAGGGTCGATATCGGCGAAGATCGGCACCGCGCCGAGCCGCGTGACGGCGCTGGCGGTGGCGAAGAAGGTGTAGCTCGGCAGGATCACCTCGTCGCCCGGAGCGATGTCGAGGGCCATCAACGCCAGCAGGAGCGCGTCACTGCCGGAGGCGCAGGAGATCGCATGCGGCACTCCGAGCGCGCGGGCGAGCTCGTTCTCGAGTTCGACCACGTCCGGACCGAGGACGAACCGGCCGCTGTCGCAGACCCTGTCGATGGCGGCCCGAATGTCTTCCCGCAGCACGGCATACTGGCGGTCGAGTGCCAGCAGGCCCACCGTGGGCAGGAACGCACCCGCCTCGGGACCGTCGTCGGCGGCGTTGGTGTGCTTGTCGGTGGTGGCGGCGGGCGAGGTGGCGCTGGCGTGTCGGATCATGATGGCCGGGTCTCCGGAGCGTGGGCGACGTGGCGGTGCCGCGCAGTCGAGGCTGCGTCGCGAACCGCCACCGCTGACCAAATCGTCACGACCGTCGCATCCGCTCCAGTCATTTGTGACCGTTCTCCTCGATCGCCCGCGCCGGGCGGTTTTCGCCACGGATGGGGCCAAAGCGGGGGAATAGGCGAGGCCTGCCGGGGCCGTCAATGCCAAGGGAGAAGGGGCGGAATTCCTGGCGAAACCGCCCGGTCCCAGGGGCCTCGGGGGGGCCTGGCACGGTGCATGGCGGCATGGTCAGGGTCCGCCGATCCCACCCCGTTTGACAGCCTGATGCCGCGCACCCTAGATTCCGTGGTCAATCGAGTCCCCGGACGGAGGCCCCCCCGGGTTTCGGCCGGCGGGCGGGAGAAAGGTGGAGTTGGGCGTTTCGCCGTCGGCCTTGCGGCCTCGGGAGCGCCAGTCGGATGGCATCCACAGCGGTCATCGATCTGGGGCAGATCGCCCAGCGTCTGGGGCTTCCCTCGGCGGGCGTCGCCGCTGCCGTGCAGCTTCTCGACGAAGGGAACACGGTCCCCTTCATCACGCGGTATCGACGTGACCAGACCGGCGGGCTCGACGAGGTCGACATCCGTCGCATCGCCGACGCCATCGCCCGCGCCCGGCAGCTCGCCGATCGCAAGCAGACCATCCTGCGGACCATCCAGGGGCAGGGCGGGCTCACGCCCGAGCTCGCGGCCCGGATCGAATCGGCCGACAGCCCGAAGCAGCTCGAGGACATCTACCTGCCCTTCAAGCCACGGAAGCTCTCGCTCGCCGAGATCGCCCGCCAGCGGCGGCTCGAGCCGCTGGCGCGCGAGATCATCGCCGCCGAACCGCTCGCCGCCGACCTCGATCGCCGGGCCGCCGACTTCGTGGACGTCGATGGTCAGGTGACGGCGGCCGCCGACGCCCTGCTCGGCGTGGGCCACATCATCGCCCACGACTTCAGCGAGCGGGCCGACCTGCGGCAGCGGCTGCGGGGACTCCTCTGGCGGAAGGCGCACCTCAAGAGCCAGCGGGTGGAGAGCGACGGCAAGGCGCTGTCCAAGGACGAGAAACACTTCCGCGACTACTTCGACTACGCCGAGCACATCCAGCGGGTGCCGCCGCACCGCGTGCTGGCGATCAACCGTGGCGAGCGGGCGAAACTCCTGAAGGTGAGGATCGAGGGACCGGCCGACGAGATCCAGGCCATGGCCGAGGAGCTGCTCGTCCCTTCAGGGCATCCGCACGGTGATTTCCTGCGGGGCTGCGTCCGCGACGCGCTCGGCCGGCTGGTTCTGCCGAGCCTCGAACGCGAGATGCGCCGGGAGATCACTGAGGCCTGCGAGGCCCATGCGGTCGAGGTGTTCGCCCGCAACCTGCGGAACCTCCTGCTCCAGTCGCCCGTGGCCGGTCGCCGTGTGTTGGCGCTCGATCCGGGCTTCAAGAGCGGGTGCAAGGCCGTGGCGATCGACGAGTGCGGGAACCCGCTCGAGCATGCCGTCCTGCACATCATCGGCAAGCAGGAGAAGCGGGACGCGGCGGCGCAGAGGATCGTGGAACTCGTCAAGGCCCACGGGTGCACGGTGATCGCCGTCGGCAATGGCACGGCCGGCCGGGAGACCGAGTCGCTCGTGGCGGAACTCGTCGGCGGCGATCTGCGGGAACTCGACGTCGGCTACGTGATCGTCAACGAGGCCGGGGCGAGCGTCTACTCGACGAGCGGCTATGCCCGCGAGGAACTGCCGGCCCACGAGGCGGCGGTGCGCGGCGCGATCTCGATCGGCCGCCGGCTCCAGGACCCGTTGTCGGAACTGGTGAAGATCGAGCCGGCGAACATCGGGGTCGGTCTCTACCAGCACGACGTGAAGGCCCGGCACCTCCACACGTCGCTCGATGCCGTCGTCGAGAGTTGCGTGAACTACGTCGGGGTGGACGTGAACACGGCCAGTCCGGCGCTCCTGCGGTACGTGTCGGGCCTCAATCAGACCACCGCCCGCGGCTTCCACGAGTGGCGGGCCAAGAACGGCCCGTTCACGTCGCGACGCCAGTTCCTGGAGGTGCCCGGATTCGGCGAGGCGGCCTACGTGCAGGCCGTGGGCTTCCTCAAGATCACGGGCGGCGTCGACCCGCTCGACTCGACCTGGATCCACCCCGAGAGCTACTCCGTCGCCGCGCAGGTGCTCGAGCGGCTCGGTGGCACCCCCGCGGACCTGACGAGTCGCCAGCAGGCCGAGGCGCTGGCGGGAAAGGCGGCGGCGCTCGATCTGCCAGCACTCGCCGCCGAACTCGGCGTGGGGCGACTGCTGCTCGCGGACATCATCGAACAGATCTCCCGCCCGGGACGTGACCCGCGTGAGGACCTGCCTCGGCCGTTCTTCAAGAAGGGCGTCCTCAAGCTGGAGGATCTCGAGGTGGGGATGGAACTCATGGGGTCGGTGCTCAACGTCGTGGACTTCGGGGCGTTCGTGGACATCGGACTCCACGACAGCGGCATGGTCCACATCAGCCAGCTCTCGAGCCGGTACGTGCGCGATCCGCACGACGTCGTGACGGTGGGCCAGATCGTCAAGGTGTGGGTGCTGGAACTCGACAAGGCGCGCCGACGGGTCGCGCTGACGATGATCGAGCCGGGCACTCCGCGGCAACAGCCACCGCGGCGCGAGGGCCGGCAGGAGCAGCGAAAGCCGGAGGGCCGGCCTGAGCGTGCCCGCCCGCCGAAGCCGCCGCGGCAGCGGGAGCAGCAGCCGCGACGCCAGGCTCAGCCGCAACGTGAGGCTCAGCCGCGCACGCGGAGCTACACGGCGAAGCCTGCCAAGAAGCCGACCAAGCCCCTCACGCAGGCAATGCGCGAGGGCAAGGAGCCGCTGCGGACGTTCGGCGACCTGAAGCAGTTTTTCGAGAAACGCGAGTCAGCCGAAGGCGGCGACGCCTAGCGCCTCCTCGCGCCAGTCGTCGAGGGCCTGGCCAGGCACGGTCGGCAGGGCACGGTCGGCAAGATGCCGAGCCGTCCGGGAGTTGCCTACCGTTCGCGAAACGTGATCCGGCCCTTGGTGAGGTCGTAGGGGGACAGTTCGACCTTCACCTTGTCGCCCGGGACGATGCGGATGAAGTTCTTCCGCATTTTGCCGGCGACGTGGGCGTTGACGATGTGGCCGCCGGCGATCTGGACGCGAAACCGCGTGTTCGCGAGGGCCTGCGTCACGACCCCCTCCACTTCGAGTGCCTGTTCTTTTTCCGCCATGGGTGTCCAGTTGGGTGCTGTCGAGACCCCGGATCGTATCGCCCGGACGGCGCACCGTCCAGCAGGGCTCAGTCGTCGCCGCCGGCCTGGGGCGTCGAGCCGGAGGCCTTCCACTTGAGGTAGGCGTCGAGGAAGCCGTCGAGATTCCCGTCCAGCACGCTCTGAAAATTGCCGACATAGTGGCCGGTGCGTTGATCCTTGACCCGCTGGTCGGGATGGAGGAAGTAGTTGCGGATCTGAGAACCGAAGCCCGTCTTGGGCTGCTGCTTGTAGCGGGCGAGCTGCTCGGCCTCCCGCTTCTCCTCCTCCAGTCGCGCGATCCGCGACCGCAGCATCTTGATCGCGGTGGCCCGGTTCTTGTGCTGGCTGCGTTCGCTCTGGCACTGCACCACGATCCCCGTCGGGAAGTGTGTCAGGCGGATGGCGCTCGAGGTCTTGTTGACGTGCTGGCCGCCGGCGCCGCTCGCCCGGAACACGTCCTCGCGGATGTCCTCGTCGTTGAGCTCCACCTCGGTGTCGTCGTCGGCGATCTCCGGGGAGACGTCGACGGCGGCGAAGCTCGTCTGTCGCTTCCCTTCCGAGTTGAAGGGGCTGATGCGCACCAGCCGGTGGATGCCCGTCTCCCCCTTCAGGTAGCCGTAGGCCGAGGGGCCGCGGATCGCGACCGTGGCGCTCTGGATGCCGGCCACCTCGTCGTCCTGCCGGTCGAGGAGCTCGACCGAGCAGTCGTGCTTGTTGGCCCAGGCGGAATACATCCGCAG
>RFUD01000177.1 GCA_009923125.1 Planctomycetia bacterium | reverse complement strand
CAGGTGCAGAGCACGAGCGCGCCCGCGAGAATCGGAGACGACACCGTCCGTCGGGGGAAACACCGCGACTCCCACAGCACCCGGCCGGAGGTGGGATCGAGGCCGGTGAGGCCGTGGGCCTGGCTGGCCGCCACGACCTGGGGCTGATCGCCCGAGTCGATCACGAGCGGCGTCGAGTAGGCGGTGCGGCCACTCTCCCGGGCGACACGCCAACGCTCTTTTCCCGTCTTCGCGTCGAGGGCGACGATCGCGCTCGGGCCATCCTGGTCGATCGGCACGATCACCAGATCGCGCCACACCGCGGGCGAAGCCCCGAAGCCGTGCGCGCAGGCATAGGGCCCCAGGTCGGCGTGCCAGCGAGGCTCTCCGGCGTGCGAGAAGGCCTCGACCCGCAGGTTGTCCTTCGTCGCCCAGAGCCACACCACGCCGTCGTCGTGCGTGGCCACGGTGCTCGAAGCCGAGCTGTTTTGCGCGTGATGGGGCTCGATCGGCCCGGCAAACTCGCGCTGCCATCGCAGGCTGCCGTCGGCTGCGTCGTGGCAGCAGAGAAACCGCTTGCCGGCCGCCTCGTCGGCCGATGCCGTGTAGACGCCGCCATGCGAGACCACGGGCGAGCCATGGCCGCTCCCGGGAAGCGCGGCCTGCCATGCCCACTCGACCGCTGACCAGTCGTCGGGGAGCGCCACGTCACCGCCCTGACCGCCGCCCTGATGCCCGCGCCATCGCGGCCACTCGGCGGGCGCCGCGGCCAAGGCCCAGAGTGCGGCCGTCAGGATCAACAGGCGGTGCGATAGGGGCATCATGCACGTGGGGCGACCGTCTCGGTCGCCATGGAAAGCGGGACGCGTGACCTCGAGGGGGACGCTTCCAGAATGCGGCGGCGGAGGGCGGCGATGCCGACGAGGGCCGAGAGGGCGAGGGCGAGTGCCGTGGGCTCCGGGACGGCGACGACGTTCTCAACGAGCGCGAGCGCGTAAGTGTTGTCTCCCAGCGGATAGAGCGGAACGTTCCCAAACGGTCTGGGTTGCAGCGGATTCTGCGGATCTGGCGGACCGAGAATCATGTCATTTATGTCGGCATACGGCAGCGAAGCGATCAAGTCGATCACTTGCATCCCGTCGCCGATGACCTCGCCAAACACGGCGTAGCCGTCGTTGCCAGTCGCCGGGTCGTAGGCCGCGGAATTATCCTGCACGTTGAAAAACCACCCGCTCGTCGCGCTGTTCGGGGCGTTCGTGCGGGCCATCGCGATCGTGCCCCTGACGTTCGACAATCCGGCCTTGAGCGGGATCGGTTCGCCGGTGCTGACAGCGAAGAAACTGCTTCCCGTATAGCCAAAGCTCCCACCCTGAACGATCTGATTGAATGCCGCGTTGTACGTCGTCGTCCGGTGGAAAAACGTGTTCGTGTAGCGGCCGTCATTCACGTAGTTCAAGAAGTTTTGCACGGTCGTCGGCGCCTGGGTGTCGAAGAGCTGCACATCGAACGCGCCCAGATTCGTGACGAACGTCACGATGGTTTCCGCGGCCGCGGGCCTGCCCGCCAGCATGATGACGAGGGCGAGCGCCCCCACCGAAACGATCCGCGTCGCATGTCGCATGTTGATGTTCCCCCAAAGGCCGGGCGAACGGTCGCGACGGAACCCAAGAAACCGCGATCGAGCGACGTGTCTGGCGAAGTGCGGGGCCAAAAGAACGGAACAGCAACGCTGCCGAAACACCGTCAGCCGATTCGCCGGAAGGCGAGGGCCATCGAGATGTTCACTCGGTCAGTAGCGTTCCCTGGAAACCCCGGCCGCGTGGCAACGCCGTCCCATGCTGCACGCGTCTTTTCTTCAGTATGATCACCGCCGCGGGAATGTCAAACTTTTGGGCGAGGCCCCCGGGGAAGCCTCACACTGTATACTGTTTCTGCGGGGCGGAAGGAAAAATCGAAGGACGAAGGAATTGCGATACGATCCGGCGTCCGGCGGGTATAGTGACTGTAATCCCCCGAAAATGTGGATGATCACGTGGTTGCCGGCCTCCTCTCGACGCGCCGTCCGCCGACGAACCTGTGGGCCGTCGCGTTGGCGATCGTATTCGTCGGCTTGGCTGTAGCCGGCGCGACGCGCGAGCCTCCGGTCAGACGCCCGTTGCCGGATGCTCCCGTCGCACCGCATCAGGTGATTTCCCAGGACGCCGAACTCGGGGTCGCCTACCATCCCCGTGCCGTGAATGTCTCGGCCCGCGACCTGCGGCTCCCTCGGGCTCCGCGGCATCGGAGCGAAAGGCCGACTTCGTCCCTCGTCGATCTGAAAGCTCTCACGAGGGCCACGATCCTGGAAATCATCGACGACGGCGGGCGACACTCGGTCCTGATCGAGTCGCCGTCGGGATGTCCGCTGGCCGGGCATCCGCTTTCTCTCCTGCGTCCGCCTTCTCTTCTGGCGGGCTGATCGGCGCGCGGAGCGTATGCCGTGCGCCCGATGGACGGCGGCGCCGTCTCCCGGCGCCAAGGCAGCGAGAGAATCCCCCGTGTGCGGTATCTGTGGTGTGGTCAGTGCAGACCCGCGGCCGATCGAGCCGGCCGTGCGGGCGATGATGCGCGCGATGCATCATCGCGGACCGAATGACGAGGGCTACGAACTGCTGTCGCTCGGTCGAACCGATGCCCACGGCCCGGTCGCGGGGTTCGGGTTTCGGCGGCTCTCGATCCTCGATCTCACGCCCGCCGGCCATCAGCCGATGTTCAACGAGAACACCGGCGACTGCCTCGTCTTCAACGGCGAGATCTACAACTTCCGCCAGTTACGGGTGGAGCTGCAGCTTTCTGGCGTCGTCTTTCGCAGCACGAGCGACACGGAAGTCCTGCTCCAGGCCCTCTCCACGTGGGGCGAAGCAGCCGTGGAGAAGCTGCAGGGCATGTTTGCCTTCGCCTTCTACCGTGCGGCGTCGCAGAAAATCCTGCTCGCCCGCGACCCGCTCGGAATCAAGCCGCTGTACGTCGCGGCACTCCCCGATCGATTCCTGTTTTCCAGCGAGATCAAGCCGCTCCTCGCCACGGGTCTCGTGGCCAAGGAGCTCGATTTGGCCGGCATCTCGGGCATGCTCGCCTACGGTGCAGTGCAGTCGCCGCGGACCGCCTATCGGCCTATTCGCTCGTTTCCGGCAGGGCACATTCAGTGGATCGACGCCGGCATCGTCGCCGGAGAGCCGCCTCGCCCGCCCCGCCGCATCTGGAGTTTTCCGCGCGAGGTCAGCGCCGACGACGAGTCGCAGGCCGTGGGCAGGATCCACGGCATGCTGCGCGACGCCGTCCTGCGGCACCTCGTGGCCGACGTGCCGGTGGGAGTGTTCCTCTCGGCTGGCATCGACAGCACGGTCATCGCCTCGTTCGCCCGCGACTACACGCCGCAGGTGACGGCGTTCACGGTCGGCTTCGGCCCGGTCCACGGCGAAGACGAGGTGGTGCTGGCCGCCGAGACCGCCCGCGCCCTCGGCATCAGGCACGTCTCCGTCGCGCTCGACGCCGCCAACATGCCCGACAAGTGGCATGACTGGCTCGCGGGCATGGACAGCCCCAGCATCGACGGCTTCAACACCTACGTCGTCAGTCGCCGCCTCGCCGCGGAGGGCGTCGTGGTCGGGCTCTCCGGGCTGGGGGCCGACGAGCTGTTCGGGGGCTACGGCACGTTCCGGCGGGCCCCGCGTTGGTCGCGCGTGCTGCGCAGCCTGCGGTTCGTGCCGCGTGGTCTGTGGACGGCCGCGCTCGGCGCCGCAGCCGCGTCGCCGGGCTCGATCGAGAAGCTCGCCGACCTCGTGACGGGCGACACGAGCGTGGCGGGCGTGGCCCGCTCGCTGCGGCGGGCGCTGTCCGACTCGCGGATCCGGGCGATGGGGCTGGCGCCGGAGCGGGTGGGCCTCGCGGCCGACTACCTCGAGTCGGGCTCCGGTCGGATCGAGCCGACGCTCGATGGCGATCCGTTCAACACCGTCGCGCGGCTGGAGGCCACCCACTACATGGGCGACACGCTCCTGCGCGACACCGACGCCAACAGCATGCGGCACTCCCTCGAGGTGCGGGTGCCCTTTCTCGATCTGCCGCTCGTGAACTACGTCTCATCGCTCTCCGGCCGGGTGAAGCAGGGCCGCGTGCCAAAAGCCCTGCTGCGGCAGGCGGGCGACGGGGTGTTGAGCACCCGGATCACGGGCCGGCCGAAGACGGGGTTCACGCTGCCGATCGGCGACTGGATGCGGGGGCCGATGCGCGAGCCGTGCGAGGCGGCGATCCGGTTTCTGGCGTCGCAGTCGTTCATCGAGGGGGCCGAAGTCAGCCGCACGTGGCAAACGTTCATCGACGACCCGCGATCGATGCACTGGTCGCGGCCGCTGACGCTCGTCGTTCTCGGCAGCTACCTGCAGTAGCCGGGCGGGCGGAGCCGGGAATCCGCGTGCCGCGGCCCGACCCTATTGCCGCCAGCAGCGCCGGCCCCGGGCCGCGAGCACGATCGCCCCGAGCGCCACGAGCCCGAGGCTGCTCGGCTCGGGCACCACCTGCACGATCTGCGAGCGGTAGAACGACAGGTCGGCGGAGTAGGTCTGGTTGCCGAAGACGGCCGTGTTTCCCGGCTGGCCGCTGTAGGCATCGACCGCGAGCATGATGCCGGCGAGTTCCCAGCGGCTGCCATTCTTGAAAAACACGGCACCGCCCGAGTCGCCCGCGGAGGCCTGGGCCTCGGTGGAATACGCAGGAGAGTACGTGAACTGCGTCTCCACAACATACGCACTCTTCGAGTCGGAAGCGATCCAGTTTGCGGCGGCGTCGAGCCTGTTGGTGCCCCAGCGCATCGTGCGGGACGAGTCCCAGAGATAGCCGGCCGCGTTCACGTTCGAGCCGGATACCGTCCAGGTGAAGGGAGACGTGCTCGTGTTCACGCTCCATGTGGTGAACGCTCCGCGATTCCGCCCCGCCCCGATCATCGTCACCGCAGAGCCGACTGCCGGTGCCGAAGCGGCGATCGTCACGGCCGGCAGTCCGGGATCGGTGGCCAGTTGGTAGAGCACGAGGTCGGTGAACTGCGTTCGGCCCAGGGCGCCGTTGTTCGTGAGCAGGGTCTCGCTCCCGGGCACGATCTGGTAGGTTGTGCCGCTGAACGTCGTCGAGCCGGCCCACACGTGGGAGGCGGTGACCGCCCAACGGTTGCCGAGATACACGGCACTGCCGATGCCGACGGTGCCCACGTTCGCCCAGCCTGGGTCGTCGGACGGGGCCGACGTGTTGCCGGTGCCTGTGGCCGTGTGGATGATCACACCGGGGGCCACGCTCGGCAGCAGCAGGATGGCCGCGCAGGCCACGGCGCAGGCCAACGATCGGCGTGCGGCTGTGAGATGGTTCACGAGCGCCCCTCCGAGCAGACCATTCATGCGATTCACGGCCTGCGTCTAGACCTCGTTATTTTAGTCTGCCCGGGGGCATGCCGCCAGAATTCGGCGTGCATCAGGCGGGGGGCGGCAGTTCCCGGTAGAGCTCTGCCATCGCCCGGCCCACGCTCGCCCAGTCGTACTTTGCCCTGACCAGTTCTCGGCCACGTACGCCCATGGCTGACCGGTCGTCGTCGGTAAGCCGCATCGCGGCGGCGAGGGCTCCGGCGAGCGCGTCGGCGTTCGCATCCACCCACCATCCGCAGGATCCCTCGATCTCGCTCCACGGCGTGGCCTTGGTGGTG
>RFUD01000176.1 GCA_009923125.1 Planctomycetia bacterium | reverse complement strand
CTGCCCGCCCGCGGTCCTTGCCGCCACGTTCGCCCTGCTCGCGCACGGCGTCGCCGGCGCCGCCCGTCCCGACCGCGGTGCCGACGTGACGCCCGCCACGGTCGAGACCTTCACGCAGCGGAACGGGGGCGTCTTCGCCGAGTGGCCGAACCCGCGCGTGCTCATCGTGCTCACGGGTGAACTCGACGGCTACATCGAGCCCTGCGGCTGCACGGGCAAGGAAAACCAGAAGGGCGGGCTCAGCCGCCGGCAGAATTTTCTCCGGGCCGTGGCCGGCGCGGGCTGGCCGGTCGTCGCGGTCGATCTCGGCGACCAGGTCCGGCGGTTCGGCCGGCAGTCGGAGGTCAAGTTCCAGTCGATCGCCGACGGACTGCGGGCGATGGGCTACGCGGGCGTGGGGCTCGGGCCGAACGATCTCCGGCTGCCCGCCGAGGAACTCGTCGCCGCGGTGGCTCCCGTCGGCGACCAGCCGACCCCGTTCATCAGTGCCAACGTCGGCCTGCTCGGGCTCGACGCCAACATCACGCCGCGGTTCCGGGTCGTCGAGTCGGGAGGTTTGCGGATCGGGATCACCGCCGTGCTGGGCGCGAAGCAGGCGGCGGAGATCACCAACGACGCCGTCGAGGTGCGGCCGGCCGCGGAGGCGCTCCAGGGCGTGGCCGCCGATCTCCAGAAGGCCGGCTGCTCCCACCAGATCCTGCTGGCGTGGGCCGACCCGGAGGAGTCAAAGGCGCTGGCGGCCAGTTTCCCCCAGTTCGACATCGTCGCCACGGCCGGCGGAGCCGACGAGCCGCCCGCGACGCTCCCCGTGCTCCCGGGCGGCAAGGCGAGGCTCGTCGAACTCGGCCACAAGGGCATGTTCGCGGTGGCGATCGGTCTGTTCGCCGATCCACAGACGCCGATCCGCTCGCAGCGGGTGCCGCTCGATGCCCGCTGGGGCGAGTCGTCCGACATGATTCGCCTGCTGGCCGCCTATCAACGGCAACTCGAATCGCTGGGCCTCTCCGGACTCGGGCTCGTGCCCGTCCGCCATCCCACCGGCCGGCGGTTCGCCGGCAGCGCCGCCTGCGCCGACTGTCACCAGGAGGCCTACGACGTGTGGGCGTCGAGCAGCCATGCGAAGGCCCTCACGACGCTGGAGGAGCAGACGCCGCGGCGCGACGGCGATCCCGAGTGCCTCTCATGCCACGTCGTCGGCTGGGCGCCGCAGCGCTACGAGCCGTTCGAAGGGGGATTCGCAAGCGCCGCCGCCACGCCGCACCTCGCCCACCAAGGCTGCGAAAACTGCCACGGTCCGGCCGCCGCCCACGCGGCGGTCGAGCGGGGCGACGTCCGCGCGAGCACGACCGAGCGGGATCGGCTGCGACAGGAACTCGTGCTCTCCCTCGACACCCCCGAGGGCAAGCAGAAGGCGGTCAACAACTGCCTCGAGTGCCACGACCTCGACAACAGCCCGAAGTTCGACTTCGACGAATACTGGCCGCAGGTCGAACACTCCGAGACCAAGACGGCCGCGGCAGCACAGTAGACCGCGTTGGGCGCGCGGCGGCTCGTGGCTGCCCAGACCCTCTCGCCGGACGCTCGCCCTACGGGCTCAATTGCGCCAGCGCTTCGTCGGGGATGTTGAAGTTGGCCGAGACGCTCTGCACGTCGTCGTGGTCGTCGAGCCGCTCCATCAGCGCGAGCACCTTGCGGGCATCCTCAACGTCGTCCACCGCGACGGAATTGGTCGGAATCCGCACGATCTCGTTCGACTCGACCGTCATCCCGGCGGCCGTGAGCGCGTCGATCACGGTGGCCATCGCGGCGGGCTCGCAGGTCACCTCCCACTTGTCGCCGCCCGGCTTCACGTCGTCGGCCCCGGCCTCGAGGGCGAGCTCCATGATCCGGTCCTCGTCGCATCCGGACTGCGGGACCCGGATCAACCCCTTGCGCTCGAAGAGGTAGGCCACGCAGCCCGTGCCGCCGAGTTTGCCGCCACACATCTCGAAAATCTTCCGGATCTCGGGTGCCGTGCGGTTCTTGTTGTCGGTGAGGATCTCGCACATCACGGCCACGCCCCCGGCGCCGTAGCCCTCGTAGATCGATTCCTCGAGATCGCCCCCCTTCAACTCGCCGGTGCCGGTCTTGATCGCCCGCTGGATGTTGTCCTTGGGCATGCTGACCGCCTTGGCGGCGTCGATCGCATACCGCAGCCGCAGGTTGGCGTCCGGGTCGGGGCCGCCGTGCTTGGCGGCCACGATGATCGCCTTGGCGAGCTTGCTCCAGAGCTTCCCGCGCTTGGCGTCGATCAGCGATTTCTTGCGGGCGATGTTCGCCCAATGGGAATGTCCTGCCATCACCGCCCCCGTCGCCGACGGGGCCTCACCGTGGTTTCTGCCGAACGAGCTGGGTCGAGTGCCGCTTCACGTCCGCCGGCTTGGACGGCGGCCGGGCCGAGCCGGCCTTGGCGGCCTTCGGCTTCTTGGCCGCCTTGTTGGCCTTCTTGCGGTCGGCGGGCTCGGGACGGGCGGCCTTTTTTTCGGGCTGCTTGTCGGCCTTGGACTTCCTCGGCTCCGGCTTCACGACGGGAGCCGGCTCGGCCGGCGGCTTGATCGTCAGCGGTTTGACCACGAACGGCTTCGGGCCGGGCTTGGAACCGGGAATCGGCTTGCCGTCGGCGGCCCGCTTCGGGCCCGATCCCGGAGGAGGCAGCGGCGTTTTTCCGGCGGGCCGGGCGGCCGCCTGGGGCCCAGCCGGACGATGCTCTTCCGCCGCCGAACGGGCCGCATCGGCGGCCTTTTGGGCCTGCTTCCCTGCCGGGGGCGGAGGCGGGTTGGGCGCCGGCAGCGGTTCGCCGCGCTTTGGAAACCGATCCTTCGCGGCCGGGTTCACCGCCTGAAGGACCTTCTTCACCGTCGCGCCGTGCAGGTTGCCGAGCACCTCGACCCCGAATTGATGGAGCAGCGAGCTGAATTCCACGCTCCCCTTCTTGGGCACGAATCGCTCGAACCCGGCCACCTTCCCGGCATCGTACTCCTCCTGCGAGATGATGCCCGCAAGGTACAGCCCCGCCAGGGCGCCCTGGTCGAGTGGCACGAAATTTCCGCCCAGCGTTGTCGAAGCGACGAAGTGGACGACGAACGGGGTCGCCCCATGCAGATGCTCGAGCGTCTTGATCCCGTGCGCGATCGAATGCTTCTTCGCGTTCTCGAGTGTGAAGGCGTAACTCGACTCGAACACGCTCTGCAGGACGCGGCGCAGCGCGAGCGCCGCGCGGGCAGGATCGGGAAGGTCGTGCAGCGTCTCCGCCAACTCGACGACCGTCGTCACCCGCACTTCGTTGAGGTCGAAATACCCCTTGAGCAGTCGGGCGAGGGCCTTCTCGGCGACGTCGTACGGGGCGTTTTCGAGGCAGCAGGCGAACAGCACCTGCTCCAGCATCGGCCGGCTGGTGTTCGGCACGACCGGCTTGTAGAGCGTCTTGAGCGCCTTGTGCATCTTGGCCACGAGAAGCTGACGATTCGGCTGTGCTGGTTTGCGGGTGCTCATGCCTCTTCCTGTGGGTGATCCTTCGCCTCCGGCCCGGCGGCCGCCGCCGGCAACACCTCGCCGAGGACGCGGGCGATTTCAATGGAATGCTTGACGCCGCCGTCGAGTTCGAAAGCGAGCCGCGGCACGTACCGGCTGTCGATCCGGTCGGCGATCTGCGACTGCAGAAACCCCGCCGAACTGGCCAGCCCGCGCAAGGCCAACTGCTGCTGGGCGGGAGATCCCATCACGGACACGTGCACGGTGGCGTTCCGCATGTCCGGGGCCATCTCCACCCGCGTGACCGTGACACCCTGCACACGCGGATCCCGCACCTGCGTGAGGATGGCCATGCTGACCACCTCCCGAACCGCCTCGGCAGCCTTCAACTGTCGGCGCGTGGTCACGACAGCGTCCGTGCGACTTCCTCGATCCGATAGCACTCGAGGATGTCGCCCTCCTTGATGTCGTTGAAACCGGCGAGCTTGATGCCGCACTCGAGGCCGTCGCGCACCTCACGGGCGTCGTCCTTCTCCCGCTTCAGCGACTCGATGCCGTAGTCGCCGAGCACGCGGTTGTCGCGGATCACGCGAAGCCGGGCATTGCGGGCGATCACACCCCCGATCACGCGGCAGCCGGCGATGACGCCGATCCGGCTGATCGAGAAGGTCCGCTGCACGACGGCCCGTCCGAGCTCGGTCTCACGCTTCTCCGGCGCGAGCATCCCCTCGAGCGCCTTCTTCAGGTCGTCGGTGACCTGGTAGATGATCTCGTACCGCCGCACCTGCACCCCGCGATCCTCGGCCAGTCCACGGGCCCGCTCGTCGGGCACGACATTGAACGCGATGATCACCGCGTCGGATGCGTCGGCGAGCGCGACGTCCGCCTCGGTCACGCCTCCCACGGTCGCCTGCAGCACTCGGATCTTGACCTCCGGATGCTCGAGCTTCTGGAGCTCCTTGAGGATCGCCTCGATCGATCCGCGCACGTCGGCCCGCAGGATGAGATTGAGCGTCGGCGCCTTCTCCGCGCCGAGCCGGTCGTGGAGGTTCTCCAGCGTCACGTGCACCGGCGCGGCGATCAGGCTCGAGTGCCGCGAAATCGAGCTCCGCTTGAGCGCCACCTCGCGGGCCAGCGCGATCGAATCGACCACCTGGAACCGGTCACCGGCACCGGGAGGCGTGTCGAGCCCGGTCACGAACACCGGGGTGGCCGGGCCGGCCTCGGTGAGCTTCTTCTTGGAGATCGTGTCGGTCATCGACTTCACGTTGCCGCTCGCCTCGCCGCAGACCACCGCATCGCCGACCCGCAGCGTGCCCTTCTGCACGAGCAGGCAGGCGACCACGCCGCGGCCCTCGTGCACGGAGGCGTCGAGGCAGACGCCGGCCGAGGCCCGATCAGGGTTGGCCCGGAGGTCGTGCAACTCGGCGATCGTCAGCAGCGTGTCGAGGAGTTGATCGATGCCCTCGCCCGTGACCGCGCTCGTCTTCACGACCTCCGTCTCACCGCCCCACTCCGTCGGCAGGAGCTCGTTGGCGGCCAGTTGCTGGTACACCCGCTGCACGTCCGCACCCGGCAGATCGATCTTGTTGATCGCCACGACGATCGGCACGCCGGCCGCCTTGGCGTGGCTGATCGCCTCCTCGGTCTGGGGCATCAGGCCGTCGTCGGCCGCCACGACCAGCACGGCGCAGTCGGTCACGTTCGCGCCCCGGGCCCGCATCTGCGTGAAGGCCTCGTGACCCGGCGTGTCCACGAACGTGATCGGGCGAGCGTTGCGCTTCACCGAGTAGGCCCGCATGTGCTGCGTGATCCCGCCGCTTTCGCGGGCCGCGACGTCGATGCCCAAAATCCGGTCGAGGAGCGACGTCTTTCCGTGATCGACGTGCCCGAGGAATGTCACCACCGGGGCCCGCGGCTGACGCAGGGCGGGATCCTCGTCCACGGCGTCGAAGCCCGCCAGAAGGTCCTTCTCGAGATCCTCGGCGGTCTTGATGTCGAGCTGCACGCCGAGTTCCGCGGCCAGCAACTCCACCGTGTCGCGGTCGAGCATCGAACCCATGCTCGGCATCGATTCCATGCCGAAGGCGAGCAGACTTTTCAGGACCGCGCTGGCGGGCAACCCGATCGCCTCCGAGAACGCCCGCACGGTGCATGGCACCTGGATCGAGGCGTTGGTCTTCCGCGGGGCGGCGGTCGAGACCGAGGCACCGCGACGCTGCTTCGGTCCGCGACGGCGCCGGCCGGCGCCG
>RFUD01000175.1 GCA_009923125.1 Planctomycetia bacterium | reverse complement strand
GCTGCGGCCGGTGAGGTAGCCGCGGACCAACGCATCGCGGCCCATCACGATGCCGCCGGTGGGGAAGTCGGGGCCGGGGACGATCTCGAGCAGCTCGGCCATCGACAGGGACGGGTTGTCGATCAGCGCCACGAGCGCGCGGCAGACCTCGCCGAGGTTGTGCGGCGGAATGCTGGTGGCCATGCCCACGGCGATGCCACCGGCGCCGTTCACGACGAGGTTGGGGAACCGGCTGGGCAGCACGACGGGCTCGGTGTTCCGCTCGTCGTACGTCGGCACGAAATCGACGGTGTCGAGCTCGAGGTCGTCGAGCATGAGCGCCGCGATCGGCGAGAGCCGGGCCTCCGTGTATCGCATCGCGGCGGCGGGCAGGCCGGCGATCGAGCCGAAGTTGCCCTGCTTGTCGACCAGCACGTGCCGCATGTTCCATTCCTGGGCCATGCGGACGAGCGTCGGGTAGATCACGCTCTCGCCGTGCGGGTGGTAGTTGCCGCTGGTGTCGCCGGAGATCTTGGCGCACTTCACGCGGGCGGCCCCCGGCGACAGGTTCAGGTCGTTCATCGCCACGAGGATCCGCCGCTGCGACGGCTTGAGCCCGTCCCGCACGTCGGGAAGCGCGCGGCTGACGATCACGCTCATCGCGTACGTCAGATAGCTGTCCTTGAGCTCCTGCTCGATCGGCAGCTCGATGAGCCGCCCGCCGGAGATGTCCCGCAGCGTGCCGTCATCCCCGGCTGCGCCGCCCCCCTGCTCTCCCTCACCTGCCACAGTGTCGTCGTCTGCCAAGGGGCACTCTCCCGGTCGTTCCCTGCGTCACTCCGTCCCTGAAAGTTGACCGTGGGGACCGCTTGAACATACCCGGCTGCGGGCAGCGGTCAACCGGTCTGAACCCCGTGAAAATCAACGACTTCCGTCGGGCCGGAACGCCTTGACCGCCGGCGGCGGTGCCCCTAGTCTCCCGCCCCGATTCCCGGGGCCGCGGTCGGCGGCCCGGCGTCTCCGTCAGCGAGGCTCACGCACGTGATCCCGTCCCGCTTCCACGCACCGCTCATCGTCGCGGCGGCGGCCTGCACGCTGCTCGTGAATCTGGGCGGCCCCGCCCTGTGGGATGACGACGAGCCGAAGAATGCCGCCTGTTCGCTCGCCATGCTCGACTCCGGCGACTGGGTCGTGCCGACGTTCAACGGCCGCCTGCGGGTCGAGAAGCCGCCGCTGGTCAACTGGGTGCAGTTGGCCGGATTCGCGGTCTGCGGCCGCAACGAAACCGGCGCCCGCCTCGGCTCCGCCCTGCTGACGATCGGCACCTGCCTGCTCACCTGGCGGATCGGCCGTCGCTTGTTCGACGCCGCGACGGGACTGCTGGCCGGACTGGCGATGGCCACCTGCCTGTGGACGGCCGTCGGCGGTCGCGCCGCCACGCCCGACGCACCGCTCGCGTTCTGCACCACGCTCGGGCTCTGGCTGTTCGCCCGGTCCATGCGGCCGGAGGGCCTCTCGGCCGCCGGCGCCGCCGCGATCGGCGCGGCGTGCGGCCTGGCGACCCTCGCCAAGGGGCCAGTCGGACTCGTGCTGCCGGCCGGCGCCTTCGTGCTGTTCGCCGGATGGCGGGCGGTGTCCGGCGACGCCCGCTCCTGGAGAGCCGCTCTCACCGACCTGCGGCTGCCGACGATCTTCACCACGGCGGCAGCCGTCGCACTGCCATGGTATGCCGGCGTCACGGCGGCGACGGGTGGCGAATGGCTGCAGGGTTTCTTCCTGGTCCACAACGTCGGCCGGTTCGCGGCTCCGATGGAAGGGCATGCCGGCTCGGTTCTGTACTACCCGGGCGTGATCGCCATCGGACTGTTTCCCTGGTCGATCGTGCTCCTGGCGATGATCGTCCACGCCGCCGCGGTGCTGCGCCACCGGCCGGTCGGAACGCGTCGAACCGGCGTCGCGCTCCTCGCCTGCTGGTGTCTGGCATGGATCGGCGCCTTCACCTGCTCCGGCACGAAACTGCCGGGCTATGTCTGGCCGGCATACCCGGCGCTGGCGCTGTGCACGGCGGTGTTCTTCGTCGACTGGGCCCGCGGCGCGACGCTGTTTGGTGTCGCCCCGCACGGACTCGGGCACGCCCGGGTTCTCCAGCGAAGCACACGCGTGATGCAGGTCGCCTGGGCCGCGCTCGCCGCGGGCGGGGCGGCGATCGCGGTCGGACTCCCGATCGGCGCCGCCATCGCGTCCCCCGGCGACGAGTGGCTCGGGGTGCTGGGACTCGTGCCGATCGCCGGGGCCGTGGTCGCGTGGCGGCACGACGCCGCCGGCCGGCCCCACCGGGCGATCGCCGCGCTGGCGATCGTGTCGTGCCTGCTCGTGACCCTGTTGGCGGCGGTGGCCGCCGACCGCTTCAGCCGCGCGCAGGGCGTGCGCGAGAGCGTCGCGGAACTCGCCGCTACCGGCCCGGGCCCATGGGCGTGCTTCTGGAACGTCCCGCCGAGCATCGTGTTTTACGCCGGGACGACGGTCGCCAAGCTCGACACTCCCGCCGACGTCACCCGCCATCTCACCGCCCATCCCCAGGCGAGGCTCGTGATCGACAGCCGCCACGAACCCCTGGTGCGCGAGGCGTTTCCGGCCGGCTGCACCGTGCTCGCCCGGATCCCCACGTTCGAGGATCGCCACTACCTCGTCGTCGGTCCGCCGCCGGCCACGGGCGCCCTCGCGCTCTTGCCCTGACATCCACGAACCCCCTTCCATCCACCCGCCGGGAAGACCCGATGCCGCTCCGTCATCCGCACCTCATCGTGCTCGTCGCCACCGTCGCGACGCTGGCCGTGGGCTTCTGGCCCACCCCCTTCTGGGACGAGGACGAACCGCGATTCGCCGCGATCGCCCGCACGATGCTCGACACCGGAGACTGGGTGGTGCCGACGTACAACGGCACGCTGGCCGTGGACAAGCCGGTGCTCATGCACTGGTGCATGGCCGCCTGTTTCGCGGCCTGCGGCGAATCGGAGATCGCGGCCCGGCTGCCGTCGGCGCTGGCGACGGTGCTGACGGCGCTCGCCCTGCTGCGGGCCGGCACGCGCTGGTTCGGCCCGCTCGCGGGAGTGCTCGCGGCGCTGTCCTACGTGGGCTGCCTGCTGGTCGCAGTCGAATCGCACGCCGCGACGCCCGACGCCATCCTCACCGCGCTCACGACCTGGGCGACCATCCTGATCGCGGAAGCCTGGCTGCCCGCCGCGGCGCCGGCAACGGGGGACCGACGGCTCGATCCCGGCCGGGCGCTGCTGCCGGGCGGGCTGATGGGGCTGGCCGTGCTGTGCAAGGGGCCCATCGGATTCGTGGGGCCGCTCGCCGTCGCGCTGCCCTGGGTCTGGGGCCTCGAACTCGCGGGACGGCTCCGACGCGGTGGGATCGAGCCGCACACCTTGGGCGGACTCCTGTGGAGCGGATGGCTCGCGGTGTGGTCCGCCCTGCGGAGCGTGCGGATCGTCACGCTCACGCTGTCGATGCTCGCCGTCGCGGCGCCCTGGTACGTGGCCGTCGGCCTGCGCACCGGCGGCGCCTGGCCGGCGGGCTTCTTCCTCGTCCACAACGTCGGCCGATTCGCGGCGCCGATGGAGAAGCATGGCGGAAGCGTTCTCTACCATCCGCTGGGGCTGCTGGTCGGCTTCTATCCATGGTCGTGCTTCCTGCCGCTGGCACTCGTGCTCGCAGGATGGCGACTCTGGAAGCGGATCGATCCGCCACGCTCCGCCGCCGTAACGCTGGTGCTGCTGTGGCTGGTGGTCTGGGTCGGGGGCTTCTCGGCCGCCGCCACGAAACTCCCCAACTACATCATGCCGGCCTATCCGGCGGCGGCGCTCGTGGTGGCGGCGTTCGCCGCCTCGCGGTACTGACTCACGGGCGGCGCGCCCGCGGCAGTCGTCGGCCTCGTGCCGATCACGGGGGCGATCGCCTGCCTGTGGGCGGCGCGCCGCAGCCGGCTCGAACCCGTGTTCGTGTTCACGGTCACGGCCCTCGTGTTCACGGCGCTCGCCGTCGGACCGGCGGCCGGATGGCTGGCGCGGGCCAACGCCCTCCCGCACCTCGTGCGCGAGGCCCATCGTCATGCCGGCGGACACGCCCGGCTGGGAGCCTTCGGCCGCAACACGCCGAACATCGTCTTCTATGCCGATGGCATCGTGGCCGAGTGGCACCCCGAGGCCGCGGCGGACGCCCACGCGTTCCTCACCACGGGTCCGGACGCCGTCGTGATCGTGCCCGAGCCGCAGTACGCCCGGCTCGCCGCCGCACTCCCGCCGGGTTGCGGCGTGATCGGCCGGGCACGTCCCCTGTTTTTCAAGCATGACTATCTGCTCGTCGGCACGACACCCCCGCCGACCGATCGTAACGCCGCCGCCGGGAGGCTGACCAAATGACCCCCGACCACGTCCTGCCGATGCCCCAGGGAGGTCCGCGGACCGCTCCCGGCCGTCCCGCGGCCGGCACGCTCTCCGTGGTGATCCCATGCCACAACGAGGAGGCGGTGGTGGCCGCGACGCACGAGCGGCTCGTGCGCATCCTGCCCGACACCGGCATGGCATTCGAGATCATCTACGTGGATGACGGCAGCCGCGATGGGACGCTCGCCCGGCTGGAGGCGATCGCGGCCCGCGACAGCCGCGCCCGCGTGATCGAGCTGTCACGCAACTTCGGCCAGCAGGCGGCGATGTCCGCCGGCCTCGACGCCGCATGCGGCGACGCGGTGGTGATCATCGACGCCGACCTGCAAGACCCGCCCGAGGTGATCCCGGAGATGGTGGCCCGGTGGCGGGACGGGGTGGACGTGGCCTTCGGCCAGCGCCGTTCGCGCGAGGGTGAAACCGCGTTCAAGCTCGTCACCGCAAGCCTCTTCCATCGCTTCTTCGCGAGCCTCATGCCCTACCCCGTGCCGATCGACACCGGCGACTTCAAACTCCTCGACCGGGCCGTCGTCGACGCGGTCGCGAGCCTGCCCGAGAAGCGCCGCTACCTGCGGAGCCTCGTGCCCTGGGCCGGCTTCCGCCAGGAGGCCGTGTTCTACGACCGCCACGCCCGGCTCGCCGGCGAGACCAAGTACTCGGCCCGCCGCCTCCTCGGCCTCGCCTTCGACGCCGTGGTGATCTCCTCCGACAAGCCGCTGCGACTCACCTGGGCCGGCGTCGCAGCCCTCGCCCTCGTCGGCCTCGTCGCCGGCGCCACGGCATGGACGCGTTCGAGCGCCGACTCATCAGAGATCTCGCTTGCATCCCTCGTCGCCGTCGCCTGTCTCGTGGCCACGATCCCCACCGCCGCCATCGCGGTCGTGGGTGAATACGTCGTGCGCGCCTACCGCGAAGCCCAGGGCCGCCCCACATGGGTCGTCCGCCGCACGCTCAACGCCCCCGCGGCTGAACGCGCCATCGACTCCGCCCGCGCTGCGTAAGTTTCGCCGCGCCGGCTCTCGCTGCGGCCATCCTGGCCTCCGCTCGCTCGGATGTGCCTGCGCTCCGGCATCCTGCCTGCGCTGGTCACATACGCCGGCTCAACGGCAGGGATAACCCCTCGCCTCTGTCTTCACGAAAACGCTCGCCATCATGGCCTCGGTTTTCTTGGCGAACCTCCGTTCGCTTTTGATTGCCGGCCTCCAAGCCGGCAATCAATCAAATGGCACGAGGCCATGTTCCCTGTGAACACGGGAGGCTTCGGGCTCCCCGTGTCCCGGTCGTCGGCGTACGCAGACGAGCGAAGGCATGGATGCCGAAGCGCAGTCGGAGTCGAGTGAGCGGAGGCCCGGAGGGCCGTAGTGAACGTCCGGCGACGGGATACGGGGAGCCCGAAGCCGGCGCGCTCGATGCCCCTACACCGGGCGGCGGTTTGCGACGGGGCC
>RFUD01000174.1 GCA_009923125.1 Planctomycetia bacterium | reverse complement strand
TGATGATCGTCGGCGTCCCGAAGGAGACGAAGAAGGACGAGTACCGCGTCTCGATGCTGCCGGTGGGCGTCGAGGAGCTGGTGCGGGCGGGCCACCGCGTGCTCGTGCAGCGATCGGCGGGCGCCGGGTCGGGGCTGCCCGACGACGCGTATGCCGCCTGCGGGGCGACGCTCGTGGATGCCGCCACGGAGGTGTTCGGAGAGGCGGATCTCGTCGTGAAGGTGAAGGAGCCGCAGCCGCCGGAGCTCGCCCTCCTGCGCCGGGGTCAGACGCTGTTCACGTATCTTCATCTCGCAGCCGATCGCTCGCTCACCGAGGGGTTTCTCGCCACGGGCGCCACCGGCATCGCCTACGAGACGTTGCGCGATGATCGCGGCCGCCTGCCGCTGCTCGTGCCGATGAGCGAGGTGGCGGGGCGCATGAGCATCCAGGAGGGGGCGAAGTATCTCGAGCGGCCCCAGATGGGTCGGGGGATTCTCTTGGGCGGTGTGCCGGGCGTAGCCCCGGCGAACGTCCTCGTGCTGGGGGCGGGCAGCGTGGGGGCCAACGCCGCCAAGGTGGCCGCGGGCTTCGGCGCGAATATCGCGCTGCTCGACACAAACCTGGAGCGGCTGCGGTATCTCGACGACGTCACGCCGCCGAACATCGACTGCCTGTATTCCGACCGTCACACGATCCGCGAGCGGCTCGGCTGGGCCGACCTCGTGATCGGCAGCGTGCTGATCCCCGGGGCGAGGGCGCCGCACCTCGTGTCGCGGGAGGACCTCGCCCTCATGAAGCCGGGCGCCGTGATCATCGACGTGGCCATCGATCAGGGGGGCTGCGTGGCCACGAGCCGGCCGACGACGCATGCGGCGCCGACGTTCGTGGTGGACGACGTCGTGCACTACTGCGTCACGAACATGCCGGGGGCGGTCGGTCGCACGAGCACCTATGCCCTGTGCAACGCCACGCTCCCTTACGTGCTGCAACTCGCGGAGGGTGTCGACGCGGCGATCCGGTCGAGCCCGGCGATGCGGTCGGCCGTGAACGTCTACCAGGGCCGGCTGGTCTATCGCGCCGTCGCCGATGCGTTCGGCCTGCCGTGCGAGCCGTTGCCATGAGCGTGCCCGTCGCCGCGCGCTGGGTGGGGGAGGCCACGGGCCACCTCGACATCCTCGATCAAACGAAGCTTCCGGCGCGGCTCGAGTGGCTGGAGTGCCGCGACGTTGCGACCGTCGTCGAGGCGATCAACAGCCTGCGGGTGCGCGGGGCCCCGGCGATCGGCATTGCCGGGGCCTACGGCCTCGTGATCGCCGCGGGCGAGGCGTTGCGCGGGCAATTTTCGCCAGACAAGGCGCGGGCCCACGTGCTCGCCCGCGGCGAGGACCTGGCGTCGGCGCGACCGACGGCGGTGAACCTCCGCTGGGCCGTCGAGCGAGCGCTCGCGAAACTTTCCCTCGTCGCCGCCGACACACCGGCCGCCGATCTCGCCGCGCTGCTCCTCGCCGAGGCCCGGGCCATCCACGAGGAAGACCAGCGGCTGTGCGCGGCGATCGGCCGCCACGGCGCGGCGATCCTGCCTGCGGGCAATATCCTCACGCATTGCAACACCGGCGCCCTCGCCACCGGCGGCATCGGCACGGCGCTCGGCGTGATCACGACGGCCTGGGACGCGGGCAGCCGGTTCGAGGTGTTCGCCGACGAGACCCGGCCGCTTTTCCAGGGCGCGAGGCTCACCGCCTGGGAACTCGTGGAACGCGGCATCCCCGTCACCGTCCTCTGCGACGCAGCGGCTGGCCACCTGCTCGCAACCGGCCGGATCGCCGCCTGCATCGTGGGCGCCGACCGGATCACGGCCAACGGTGACACGGCCAACAAGATCGGCACCTACTCTCTCGCCGTGCTGGCCGCCGCCCACGGCGTGCCCTTCTACGTGGCCGCCCCGTCGAGCACGTTCGATCTCTCGCTCGCGTCCGGCGCCGACATCCCGATCGAGCAGCGCGGAGCCGCCGAAGTGCTCGCCCCGCTCGGGGTTCCCGCCGCTCCCGCCGGTGCCAAGGCCTTCAACCCCGCGTTCGACGTCACCCCCGCGCGTCTCATCCGCGCGATCATCACCGAACACGGCGCGATCGACCCCGTGACCCCCGCCCGCATCGCCGCAGTGCTCGCACGCCATTGAGTTCGGGAGGCGAGGGGCTGCCCCGAGCCGGCGCGCACTGAGCGAGATGCCAAGGGCAAGCGGGACGCTTGCCCCACGGGATCACGTGCCGCGGGCGAATTCCACGAACGCGCGCACCATGGAGCCCGTGCCGCCGCCGTCGATCCACGGCCGCGGCTTCTCGGCGAAGGCCGGACCGGCGATGTCGACATGGGTCCAGGGGATGCCGCCCACGAACCGTTCCAGGAACTTCGCCGCCGTGATCGCGCCGCCCCAGCGGCCCTCGCCCACGTTCTTGATGTCGGCGACCTCGCTCTTGATCTGGTCGTCGTACTCCGCGTACATCGGCAACTGCCAGACCGGCTCGCCGACCGAGCGGGCGGCGGCGGCGAGGGCGTCGCACAGCGGCTGGTCGTTCGTGAACAGGCCGGCCACGTCGTAACCCAGCGCCACCATGCAGGCGCCGGTGAGCGTGGCGGCGTCGATGATCCTCCTCGGCCCCAGGCCCTTCACCACGTCGAGCACGTCGGCCAGCACGATCCGGCCCTCGGCGTCGGTGTTGTGGACCTCGATCGTGGTGCCGCTGCGGGCCGTGATCACGTCGCCCAGCTTGTAGGCGGCCGGGCCGGTCATGTTTTCCGCGAGGCCCACGGCGGCCACAAGGTGAACCGGCAGCTTGAGGGCGGCGATCGTGGCGGCGGCACCGAGCACCGCGGCGGCGCCCGCCATGTCGCACTTCATCGTCAGCATCGATTCGGAGGGCTTGAGCGACAGGCCGCCGGAGTCGAACGTCACCCCCTTGCCCACCAGTGCGAGATCGGGCACGTCGTCGCCGCCCGCTCGGCCGCGATGACGCAGGACGACGAGTCGCGGCGGACGGTGGCTGCCGCGGCCGACGGCCAGGATCGCCTGGCAGCGTTCGCGGGCGAGCTGCCCTTCGTCCCAGATCTCGATCTCGAGGCCGGTCCGGCCCGCCACGGCGGCGGCCTCCTCGGCGAACGTCTGCGGATACATGTCCTCGGGGGACAGGTTGACCAGCCGGCGGGCGAGGTTCACGCCGTCGGCGATGATGCTTCCGCGCTCCACGGCCTCCGGCGACGCCCCGATCCACACCGTCGTGCCGAAGCGGGTCCGCTTCCTCTCGGCCCGGTACAGATCCTGCCCCACCATGCCGACGGCGGCACCGGCGACCGCTTGCTCCATCTGCCGCGTCGTCCACGACCCGTCGGCCACGAGGGCGACGCGGGTGCGCGGGCGAGCAGCCAGCTGCCGCGTGGCGGTGGCCGCAGCCTTGTAGACCGTGCCGGCGTCGAGGTCGTCACGCTTCCCGAGCCCCACCACCAGCAGCTGGGGTGTCCTCAGCCCCGGCGGCGCGAGAAGGGGCACCGTTTCGAACCGCTTGCCGGTCACCTCGCCGCCGGCGACGAGCCGGGTGAGCAGGCCCCCGGTGGCGCGGTCGAGATCGGCTGCGGCACCGGTCGCCACGCCACCCTCGGTGAGGAACAGGACGACCGCCTCGGCCTCCGTCGTCTCGGGGCGGGCGCTCGGATCGGCGACGATGTCGCGGCTGCCACGGACGGAAAACTCACTGGTCATGGCTGGGTCTCGCAGGAGGATCGGGTCAGGGTGCCGCCGCGTGTTGTAGCGTTTTTGGTCCCGCTGGGCAGCCCGTTCCGAGCCATGGCGTGAGCAGCGCGAGCAGCACCGGCAGCACCACGAGGTTGCCCACCAGCCCGCCCACGAGCGTGAGGCAGGAAAGCGCCCCGAACGACACGGTCGGGATGAATCCGCTCGTGGTGAGCGCGAGGAATCCGACGACGAGCGCGAGTGTGGAGAAGATCATGGCGCGACCGGCGGTCTGGTGGGCCGTCTCCAGGGCGGCCTCGAAGGCGTGTCCGTCCCGCAGTCGCCGCCGGAACGCGACGATGTAGTGGATGGAGCTGTCCACCGAGAGCCCCATCGAGACCGCCGCGATCATCGCCGTGCCCATGTTGACGCGCTCGCCGGCCCAGCCGCACAGCCCCAGCACCACGAAGATCGGCAGGGCGTTGGGCACGAGCGCCACCGCCGCCAGGAGCGGGCTTTGAAACGCGACGGCCAGCAGGGCGAAGATGCCGGCCGCAGCCAGCAGGAACGTCAACCACTGATCCGCGAGCATCTGGTCGATGAGCTGGGCGAGGAGCACGAACACGCCCGTCACTTCCCCTCCGCGGCCCTCCGTTTCCGCTCCCGCGGGGAACTCCTCCCCCACGATCCGGCGCACCGACTCGATGATCGCCCGCTTTTCATCCGCCGGTTGCCGTTCTCGGGCCCGCAGCATCACCCGCAGCCAGGTCGAGCCGTCCGCCGGGTCACGGCCGATGAGCGCCCGTCCGAGCTGGGGCATCTGCTCCTCCAACAGCCGGATCGCCCCGGCCACGAGCCAGTTGCCGAGTTTCGTCCGCTCCAGCCGATCGATCGGGACCGGCGAGATCGCGTCGAGCACGTCGGCCACGCTCATGACCTTCGTGAGGGCGGGGGTGGTGTCGCCCGACCGCGAGGTCACCTCCGTGCGCAGCCGCTCCTCCAGCCGCACGATCCGGCCGAGCGTCGTGCCATCGATCGGTTCCGTGGCCGGGATCAGCACGTCCCATACGCCCGCACCCCCGAGCCGCGACTCGATCATGTCGTACGAACTCACGATCGGGCTCGAACGGCGGAAATTGCGGGTGAAGTCGGTCTCGACCTCGAGCCGCCACATGCCCGCCACGGCCGCCGCCACGCAGACCCCCGACAGGGTGAGGATCAGCCCCGGCCGGCGCACGATCCGCTTCACGAGCCCGTCGAGACCGAGTTCGAGCACCCCCTCGCCCCAGGCACGCCGTGGGTCGGCGTCGAAGCTGCCGGCGAGCGCGAGGAACGGCACGACCAGCGCGCTGGCCACGAGCACCATGCCGGCTCCGATCGCGGTCATGATTCCGAAGTCGTGCACCGGACCGACGCGGCTGAAGACGAGCGAGCCGAACCCGATGACGTCGGTGACGATCGCCCCGACGACCGGCCAGAAGAGCAGCGCGATCGCCTCCCGGAGGGCGGCCTCGGGGGGGAGGCCGAGCTCGCGCTGCCGGCGGTATTCGACGATCACGTGGACCACCGTCGCGATCGCCACGATCGTGACCATGGCCGAGAGCATCGTGGAGACCATCGTGAGCTTGAGCCCCAGCACCGCCAGCAGGCCGCGGGTGCTCCACAGCGCCAGCAGCACCACGGCCATCGGGACGACCAGCCAGCGCAGGCTGCGGAAGGAGACCAGGAGCACGAGTCCGGCGAGCAGGCCCGCGCTCGTGCCGAGGAGGTTGCCGTCCCGCTCCAGCATCGCGAATCCGTCGCGCAGCATCACCGGTTCGCCGGCCACCGTGCCGCCCGGCACGTCGGCCACCACGGCCCGGATGCGGTCGATCGCCTCAGCCCGCGAGGCGGCCTGCGTCCGGGCTCCCGCCCGCGATGTGTCCGTGGCTGGCGGGGCCGCGAGCACGCAGGCGATGGCCGCCGTCCGATGGTCGGTGCCGAGTGTGTAGCCCTCCATCAACTTCACGAGTTTCCGGGCGGTGGGGCTCGAATCGACTTCGATGATCCGGGGCCCGAGCGGCGTGCCGGCGATGCTCGTGGCGGAAGTGATCCCCGGTATCGCCTCGATGCGTTCGGTGATCCGGCGCAGCCGCTCGATGCCGCCGGTCGAGAACAACTCGGGGTCGTCGTACGCCGCCAGCACGACCTCG
>RFUD01000173.1 GCA_009923125.1 Planctomycetia bacterium | reverse complement strand
GGACAGTTCGCGATTCTGGCCTGCGGCATCCACGGGTTCGGGCCGCGTGCCCGAATCGTTCGACAAGCAGTTCGTCCGCGACTGGCTCGAGCAGAGCGGCTGGGACAAGGCGAGCCCGCCCCCCGCCCTGCCCCCCGACGTGGTGTCGAGGACAGGCGAGAAGTATCTGGAGGCCTGCCGGCTCCTGACCGGGAGGACGCCCTGAGGGGCGTCGGCGGGAAGTGGCCTAGGGGGGGCAGATTCTTCGAACTAGAATCCGTGGACTCGATCCACGCCCCACCTGCGCAATCACCCATGCTCCGCTACTGGACCGCCGGCGAATCGCACGGCCCCGCCCTCGTCGCCCTCGTGGATGGCTTTCCCGCCGGCCTGCAGGTGGACAAGGCCGCCATCGACGCGGAACTCGTGCGGCGGCAGGGAGGCTACGGCCGCGGTGGCCGGCAGCGGATCGAGACCGACTCGGTCACGTTCCTGTCCGGGTTGTGGCGTGGCATGACCCTGGGCAGTCCGCTGGCGCTCGAGGTCGTCAACAAGGACGCCAAACTCGAGAAGCTCGACGACGTCGATCGCCCGCGTCCCGGCCACGCCGACCTTCCCGGGGCCATCAAGCACCTCGGCGGGGTGCGGGCGGTGCTGGAGCGGGCGAGCGCCCGCGAGACGGCCGCCCGGGTCGCCGCGGGCGCGCTCGCCAGGCAGTTGCTGGCCGTGTTCGGCATCGAGGTGGCCGGCTGGGTGACGGAGCTCGGCGAGGTGAGCCTGGGCGGCCGCGCGGGCGCGGTCGGTGAACTGCGCGCGCTGCGCGATGCGAGCGCGATCTACTCGCTGCATCCCGAACGCGACCCGGAGGTGACCTCCCTGATCGATCGCGTCGGCAAGGAGGGGGACACGCTCGGCGGCGTGGTGGAAGTGCGGGTGGACGGCCTGCCGATCGGCCTCGGCACCCACGCGCAGTGGGACCGCAAGTTGGACGGCCGGATCGCGCAGGCCGTGATGGCCGTGCAGGCGATCAAGGGGGTCGAGATCGGCCTGGGGTTCGAGGCCGCGCGGCGGCGCGGCTCGCAGGTCCACGACGCGATCCATTACGACGCGAGCGAACGGGGCTCCCCGACGCTCGGATTCACCCGCCCGACCAACAACGCCGGCGGACTGGAGGCGGGGATGACCAATGGCCAGCCGCTCGTGGTGCGAGCCGCGATGAAGCCGATCAGCACGCTGCGGAAGCCGCTGGAGTCGGTGAATCTCCGCACCAAGGAGGCGGAGGAGGCGGCCTACGAGCGGAGCGACGTGTGCGCGGTGAGCGCCGCCAGTGTGATCATCGAGAACGTCGTCGCCTTCGAAATCGCGGCGGCGGTCGTGGACAAGTTCGGCGGCGACAGCGTCGAGGAGATGCAGGCCCGGTATCGGCTATATCTCGATCTCGCCCGAGCCCGCTGACGGGCGGGCCTTGCTTCCCGGAGGTGAACAGGGATGTTCATCGAGCAGTCGGTCGCCCGTCGCAGGGTGGTGCGGTCCGCGTTCGTCCTCGGGGTGGTCCTGCCATCGGCGTTGCTCGTGGCGGCCGCGTGGTGGCGGCATTCGACGGGGTATCGCGTCGCGCTCGCCGAGGAGGCGGGCCGGCACCTCGGCGTGCCCGTGGAGATCGGGGGCGTGGCCCATCCACGGCCGGGGGTGCTGCGGCTTGCCGGCGTCGCGGTCGGCGGTCCACCGGGCGCCGGTGGGCTCACGCTCGAGGAGGTCGAGGTCGAACTGGCCGGCAACGAGGTCCGTCTCCGCGTCCCCGGGATCGCGTGCTCCCCGGCGTCGGCCCGGCTGCTGGCTGAATTCGCGGGTGAGTGGCTGACCCGGCCCGCGCGGTTTCCGCGGGCGTGGGTCATCGACGTGGCCGAGGTGACGTGGGCGCTGGACGACGGCCGCCGCTTGGCGGGCGGCGGATGGCACGTGGAGTGTGCGGCGGCGGGCGCGGCGCGCGGGCTGTGGCTGCGCCGCGAACCGCGCTCGGCCGAGGAGGTGCGGGTGCGGGTGGAGGCCGACGCGGTCGTCGCCGAGGGGCGCATCGAGGCTCCCGTTCCCGCGCCGATCCTGGCGGCCCTGCTGGGGACCGGCGGCGCCTGGGCCGGCACGCTGGGGCCGCAGGCGATGGTGCGGGGGCAGGCCACGGCCTCGCGCGCCGACGCCGCCACCGGCTGGAGCGGTTCGCTCGCCGGCGTCATCGAGCGGGTCGATCTCGCGGTTCTTTCGGCCGCCGGGCCCCGCGGGCTCGGCGGGGAGGCGACCGTGGAGGTCGAACGGCTGCAGTTCGAACGCGGCCGCCTGGAGACGGCCGATTTCTCGCTGGTCGCCCGCGCCGGCACGATCTCCCAGGAACTGCTCGATGGGCTCGTGGCCAACCTCGGTTGTCGCCCGGGGCCCGCGTACCGGTCGATCGGCGGTGAAACGCTGCGGCGTTTCGATGACATCGCCTGTCGGTTTCTCGTGGCCGGCCCCGCGCTGACGATCCGCCCCGCGCAAGGCGACGGCTTGATCAGGGCGCAGGGGTTGCCGGTGCTCGAGCCTCCGGTCGGTCCCCAGCCGGTGTCCCGGGTCGCCTGGCTGGTGTCGCCTGCCGGGAATCCCGCCGTGCCCGCGTCCGCGGTCAGCGCCTGGTTGATTTCGGTGCTCCCGGAACGCGCCGCAAGGGCGGGCGGTTTTTGACGCAGTCTTGACGGACCGTCGACGGGCGGCTGACCGGTGCAGGCTGGCAGAAATGCCGAAAAACGTCAGAGTGGTGGAGCGTCGTTCGCAGGAGCGGGCGGCCGATTCACTCCGGAAAGGAACCGATGGCTACCGCCCCCCTGGTCTGTGAACCGCGCATCGAGGATGGCAACGAGCCCTCCGGCACGATGCAGCCGAGCCGACATGAAAAGGAACCGCGCCGGGATGGCCGCGCTCACGTGGACCGTGGCTGGTCGAACATCGCGTGGCCGACGGCGATCTGGATCGGTGGCGTCCACCTGGCGGCGCTGGCGGCCCCCTTCTGCTTCACGTGGTCGGGGCTGGCGATCTGCCTCGCGCTGTACTACGTCACGGGGAGCCTCGGCGTGTGCCTCGGCTACCACCGGCTGCTGACGCACGGGAGCTTCAGCACGTGGCGTCCGGTCAAGGTGTTCTACGCCTGGCTCGGCGGGATCTCGGGTGAGGGATCCGCGATCGACTGGGTCGCCAACCACCGCAAGCACCACGCCTTCAGCGACCAGGAGGGGGATCCGCACACGCCGCGGGATGGCGGGCTGTGGGCGCACATGACCTGGATGTTCCCGAGGCACACGGCCGCCGAACTCGCCGCGCACGTGAGGCGGTGGGCTCCCGACCTCGAGCGCGATCCGGCCATCCTGTTCCTGCATCGCACGTTCGTCCTGTGGCACGTGCTGGTGGGCGCCCTGCTGCTCGGCTCGGGCTGGCTCCTGTACGGTCCGTTCGTCGGCGTGTCGTGGCTCATCTGGGGCCTCGCGGTGCGGATGGTGATCGTGTTTCATGTCACCTGGCTCGTGAACTCGGCGACGCACATGTGGGGGTACCGCAACTACGAGACGACCGACGATTCGCGGAACCTGTGGTGGGTGGGGCTGCTGGCCTTCGGCGAGGGCTGGCACAACAACCACCACGCCTATCAGCGGATGGCGAAGCACGGCCACAAGTGGTGGGAGATCGACGTCACCTACTGGGCGATCCTGCTCATGGAACGGCTGGGCCTCGCATGGAACGTGGTGCACCATCCACCCGGCGCCCGGCGGTCGAACGCCGCCGCGGCGAGCGACGGGATGGAGGTCGCCCCGTTGGCCACGCCCTGACGGCATCGCGGCTTGAAAAGCCGCTCCCCGGGCCGCATCCACCCGCCCACTGTTGCAGCGGGAGGGCGGCCCGGTACACTCTCCGATTCGATTGGTTCGGGTCGGCACGGCCGCCCGAACAGACGCGGCGGGCGTGCCGTCAGGCATGCCGGCGGGTGCACAGGGCCCCCGTCGAGTCCGGCCGGCGTCGATGTCCGGCTACCTCAGGTCGCTCCCCAGACGGGGCGGAACAACGGCTGATGCTGACGAAAGATCGCAAAAAGGAATTGATCGGTGCCTACCGCCGCGGGACCGCGGACACGGGTTCGGCCGAGGTTCAGATCGCCCTGCTCTCGGGGCGGATCTCGCATCTCACGGAGCACTTCAAGAAACACACCAAGGACCACGCCAGCCGGCGCGGCTTGCTCATGATGGTGAGCCGTCGCCGTCGGTTGCTCGACTATCTCAAGCGGGTCGCACCGCAGCGGTATCTCGAGGTCATCAAGCGACTGGAGATTCGCAAGTAGTGATCGCCGGGTGCCGACCGTCCTGCCGAGCACGATGCGTGTCTGCGGCGTTCGGTCGGACGCCGGGCGGTGATCGGCGGGGGCATGGAGCGTTTCCTGCCTCCCGGGTGACGAGTCTCGGGGCCGCGGAGCCATGTGGCCGCAGGTCGGCCAGGCTCGCCATGAAACAAACAAGGTTTTGATTCCGCAGCAGGCTGGCCCGGCGGGGAACGCCGGGCACGAAGGGAAGGAAGAAACGACAATGAAGGTTCGAGTTGAACGCAAGATCGGCGACAATGTGCTCGCCATGGAGACGGGCCTCCTCGCGAAGCAGGCCGCCGGCAGCGTGATCGTGAGTTACGGCGAGACCACGGTGCTCGTGGCGGCCGCCACGGGGGCTCCGCGGCCCGGGATCGACTTCTTCCCGTTGACCTGCGACTACCGCGAGCGGTCCGCGGCGGCGGGCAAGTTTCCCGGCGGGTTCCTCAAGCGTGAGGGGCGGCCCACCATGAAGGAGACGCTGACCAGCCGACTGATGGACCGGCCGATCCGCCCGCTGTTTCCCGACGGGTTCTACGACGAAGTCCAGATCCAGGCCTCGGTGCTCTCCAGTGACAAGCAGAACGATGGCGACGTGCTCGCCATGAACGGCGCGTCGGCCGCGCTGTCGATCTCGCCGCTGCCGTTTCGGGGGCCGCTCGGCAGCGTCCGCCTGGCCGAGGTGGAAGGCCGTTTCATCCCGTTCCCGACGCAGGACCAGCTCGAGGAGAGCGACCTCGACCTCGTGATCTCCGGCAGCGAGACCGCCGTGCTGATGATCGAGGGCTTCGCCCGCGAGATGCCCGAGGACCGGATGCTGGAGGCGATCGCGGAGGCCCACCGCTACGTGCGCGAGATCTGCGCCATGCAGCACGAGCTCGTGCAGAAGGCGGGCAAGCCCAAGAAGGAATACGTGCTCGCCGACTACACGCACCTGCGCGACCGACTGACGCGGGATTACCTCGGGGGGCTCAAGGCTGCCAAGGCGATCGAGGGCAAGCAGGATCGCGGCCAGGCGGTCAAGGCGCTGCGTGAGAAGGCGAAGGCGGAGGTCGTTCCCGCGGAGCCGGCGCCCGGCAGGCCGGGAGACGCCGGCGGCGTGAGCGAGGCCGACTTCGCCCACGTGTGGCACGGCCTGGAGGAGCGGGCGGTGCGCGAGTTGATCCTCGAAGGCCGCCGGCCCGACGGTCGCGATTCCAAGACGCTGCGGTCGATCAGTTGCGAGGTCGATCTGCTGCCCCGCGTGCACGGCTCGGCGCTGTTTCAGCGTGGCGAAACGCAGGCGCTGGTCACCATCACGCTGGGAACCGGCAAGGACGAGCAGCGGGTGGACGGGCTGATCGACGAGTATTCGAAGAAGTTCATGCTCGACTACTACTTCCCGTCGTTCTCGGTGGGCGAGGTGCGGCCGATCCGCGGCCCCGGTCGCCGCGAGATCGGGCACGGCGCGCTCGCCGAGCGCAGCGTGAAGCCGGTGCTGCCGGCCCCCGACACGTTTCCGTACACGATCCGCGTGATCTCCGACATCCTCGAGTCGAACGGCTCGAGTTCGATGGCGA
>RFUD01000172.1 GCA_009923125.1 Planctomycetia bacterium | reverse complement strand
GTCGCGGGCGCGGAAGTCGCTCACCAGCCACAGCACCCGCGCCGCCGCCGATCCCGTGCCGACCGCGTCGAGGGCCGCGTTCAGCGGCGCCGCGGGGCCGGCGTCGGTCTGCGAGCAGGCCAGCCGGCCGAGTTCGTCCTTCAACCGCTGCACCCCCGCCGGGGTGACCGTCTCCCGGGCCAGGTCGAACCGCCCCGCGTCGCCCGCCGCCGCCTCCTCGCCGCCGGCAAACCGGGAGAAGCGGCCGAACGTGAGTTCCTGGACGCCCGACGACGTCGCCAGCTCGCCGGCGATGCGTTCCACCACCAGACGCCCGCGATCGAAGGCCGACACGTCACCCACGCGATCGTCCGCGGAGAGATCCCCCATCGAGAAGCTGTCGTCGAGCAGCACGACGTGGCTGGTACGGCCGCCGCCGAGGAGTTGACCGAGGGCGTTCTGCCAGCGCGGCTGGGCGAGGGCCAGCACCGCCCCGAGCACCGCGGCGACCCGCAGGCACAGGAGCAGGATCTGCTTGAGGAGCACGCGCGTGCGGTACTTCCGCTGGCTGGCGAGGAGGAACTCCATCGCCGCCCACCGCACCGGCCGGTGCCGCAGCAGATTGATGAGGTGGATGATCACCGGGGCCGCGACGAGCGGCAGGCCCCACCACAGCAGTGCGGGAAAATCGAACGTGGGCATGCGTCAGGTCGGCATCCGGGCGCGACGGGAGAGGAACCGCACGAGCGCCGCATCGAGCGGCTCACCCGTGCGCACCAGCGCGTAGTCGCAGCGGGCGGCCGCGGCACGCCGCCGGGCGTCGGCGAGAAACGCCTCGAGCGCGGCGAGGTAGCCGGCCCGCAACGCCCGCGGATTGCAGGCGATCTGATCGGGCACCTCGAGCCCTTCGAACCGCGTCGGGCCGTCGAACGGGAACTCGAGCTCGTCGTCGTCCATCACATGAAGCAGCACGAGATCGTGGCCTCGCTTCCGCAGCATCTGCAGCCCCTGAAACACGCCGTCGCGGTCGCCCAGCAGGTCGGAGACGATCACCACGAGGCCACGCCGCGGCAGCGTCTCCGCGAGCGACCGCAGCACGGGCAGGAAGGCGGTGCCCCGCCCTCCCCGCGGCGTCTCCAGCACCTCGACCACGCTCGTGAGCTGGGAGCGCTTGGTCCGCGCCGGCACGCTCGCCCGCACGCGGTCGTCGAACACGGCGCAGCCGGCGGCGTCGCCGTGGGACAGCGCCAGCCACGCGAGGCTCGCCGCCAGCGTCGCCGCGCAGTCGTATTTCGACAGCGGCCCGGAGGCATACTCCATGCTCGCCGACGCATCGACGAGCAGCGCGAGCCGCAGATTCGTCTCCTCCTCGAACTCCTTCACGTACAGCCGATCCTGCCGGCCCCACACCTTCCAATCGACACGCCGCAGGTCGTCGCCACGGACGTACTCCCGATGCTGGAGAAACTCCACGCTCTGCCCCTTGTACGGGCTCTTGTGGAGGCCTGCCAGCACGCCCTCGACGACGGCCCGGGCACGGAGTTCGAGCCGGGCGATCCTGGCGATCGTCTCAGGATGCAAATATCGTCTGGAAGCGGGCGTCACGCGTCAGTTCGTCCTCTCGGGCAGGGGTGTTCTCGATGATCCGGCGGATGATCGCATCGGGCGTCACGCCTTCGCTCTCGGCCGCGAAACCGACGACGATCCGGTGGCGCAGCACCGGCGCCGCCAGGGCCTGGATGTCCTCCACGGCCACGTGGCTCCGACCCTGGAGCAGCGCCCGGGCCTTCGCGCCGATGATCAGGAACTGCACAGCCCGCGGCCCGGCCCCCCACGACAGCTGATCCGACACGAAGTCGGGCACGCCCTGCTCGCCGGCCCGGGTCTGACGGACGAGCGCCAGGGCGTAGCGCACGAGGTGGTCGCTGACCGGCACCTCGCGCACGTTCCGCTGCAGCGCCAGGATGTCGGCCGCGGACAGCACCGGCCGGGCCTCCTCCACGACGGCTCCGGTCGTCCGCCGGGCGATCTCGAACTCCTCGTGAAACGACGGGTAGTGAACCCGGACCTTGAACATGAAGCGATCCTGCTGCGCCTCCGGCAAGGGATACGTGCCCTCCTGCTCGATCGGGTTTTGGGTCGCCAGCACGAAGAACGGATCGACGAGCCGGTGCCGCACGCGGCCCACGCTCACCTGTCGCTCCTGCATCGCCTCGAGCAGGGCGGCCTGCGTCTTGGGCGGGGTGCGGTTGATCTCGTCCGCGAGCACGACGTTGGCGAACAACGGCCCCTCGAGGAACCGCAACTGCCTCGCCCCGCTCGCCTTGTCCTCCTCGAGCACGTCGGTGCCGATGATGTCGGCCGGCATCAGGTCGGGGGTGAACTGGATGCGGCTGAACGACAGGTCGAGGCTCTTGGCGAGCGTGCTCACCATCAGCGTCTTGGCCAGGCCGGGCACGCCCTCCAGCAGGCAATGGCCGCGGCTGAAGATCGAGATCAGCAGTTCCTCGACCACTCCGTGCTGGCCGACGATCACCCGGGAGAGCTGCTCGAGGATTCGGTCGTGGGCCTCGTGCAGCCGCTCGACGGCCGATCCGAGATCGCTGGGAGAGGAGTTCATGAGGGCTCCGAACGGGACGAGGGGGACGGGCCGGCCGCTGCCGGCCGCTCACCGCTGGTAAATCGGCAGCGTACCGTTTTCCAGCTGGAGAATGGTGAGGTTGGTGGCGGTGGTGTAGACGGGGCCGATGTAGCCCTGCGGCCAGAACAGGAGATCGCCGTCGGCCTGGCCCTCGGCGAGGAGCCGTTTTTCCATCTGGCCGCGGTAGGCCTCCCACTTGCGGCCCCCCTCGCGGTACATCACCTGGGCGTAGTAGAAGTGGGCGTAGTGCCAGTGGCCGAAGCCGTTGTTGCCGATGTTGCCGAGATGCTTCTCGGCGTAGTCGAGCATCCGCGGCACGTGCGTGTCGTCGTATTCGCCCGCGTTGAACAGGCAGGCGATCGCGGCGGCCGAGATCGCGGGCCGTCCGCCGCCCCCCTTCGAGCTGTACTGCACGCCGCCGTCGGGCATCGTGCACTTGTGGATGTAGGCGATCGCCTTGTCGATGATCTCGCGCGGCACGGGCACGCCCGCGTTGCGGCAGCCGCGGAGCCCCTGCACCTGGGTGATCGTGGTGGAGCCCTCGTCGAAATTGTTGCCGTCCTTCGCGCTCACGTAGCCCCAGCCGCCGTCGGCGGTCTGCGCCCGCCCGGAAAATTCCACCGCCTTCGTCAGCACGCGCACCAGCTCCTCGCGGCGACGCTCGTCCTCCTCCTCCCCGAGCACCTGCGACAGAAAGAGCATCGAGAATCCGTGGCCGTAGGTGTAGCGGTCGTCGCTCTTGGGGTCGCCGATGAGGCCGTTCACCCGCCCGCGACTCACGAGGTAGTCCACCGCCTGGCGGATCGGGTCGGCGTACCGGCCCTGCGTCGTGGTCGAGCCCTCGAGGAGCATCGCCGTGCCCGCCAGCGCCGTCATCGCCGTCGGGTAGCGGCCGTCGTTGGCCGACCAGGCCGCACGAGCCAGTCGAGCCCCTTGGTGACGGCGGCCTCGACCCGTTCGTCGAGCGCGGCGGCGCCGACCGGGCTGGCGGCCGCGGCCAGCAGGAGGACGACGAGGGCGAGACGCATGGCGGGCATGGGCGGGATCACGGGGGCGGTCAGAACGGGAGCGGGATCGTGAGCGCACGCTGCAGCCACGACTCCAACTCCGAGAGGAAGTCGCCGCCGGCGGGGCGGGTGGCGGCCTGATAGGGGGGCCGCGGCGCCATCGGCTCGCCGGTGAATTCCAGGCGGATTTCAGCCGCGTCGGCCGCGGCCCGACCCAGCGCGACGATGTGCCGCTCGGGATCGCCGCTGACGTCGCACCCCGAGAGCACGTGCGGCTGCATCGGCATGCGGTCGTCGGCGTAGACCGCGTGCCCCGTGCGTTTGTCGAGCAGCAGCATGCCGAGGCGGGCCACGTTGCCGTCGCGTCGCGACTGGACATGGCGGGCGAACACGAGCACGGGCAACTCGGCCGGCTGGTGACGGTGGAGGCAGTGTCGCACCACGGTCGCCGGCACGGGCCAGAGCGGCTCCCCGGTCGTGCGCGAGACGGCCCAGATCGACCCCGTGAACGTCTGGCCCGTCATGTCGTCGCCGGGCATCATCTGCGGCAGCGGCGACACGTGGCCGAGCTTCTCGAACTGCTCCTGCTCCTGCGGTGTCTCCCGCCGGCCCGCGATCACGATCAGCCGATCCTGCCACGGGAGCACCGTCAGATGCTCGAGACCGGCCGGCATCTCCGGCAGCCGCGCCCGAAACCGCGCCGACCCGCGCTGGATGTCGATGCCGGTGAGCATGCCGTCGGGCTCCAGCACCACCAGCAGGTCGTGGCCGGCCTGGGTCGCCCGGGCCGCGGGCGAAAACTCGCCGAGGCTCGTCCGCTCGTCGCGGGCGGGATCGATGCACTCGAGGGCCACGCTCCCGGAGCCCGATGCGGGGGGCACGATCGCGATCACGCGGCGGCCCGCCGCGGCCAGCCGCAACTCGTGCGACGGCAGCGTGCATGTCCTGACGAGCCGGCCGTCGGCCGTGGCGACGACGGTCGCCTGCCGCCCGTCGCGGGGGCAGACGCAGAGAAACTCGTCGTCGCCGAGCAGTTCGCCGGCCGCGGGCAGGCGATGACGCCGCCAGCCGACGACACCGCTGACCGGATCACGCAGCTCGAGGCTGTTGTCGCGGGCGAGCGCCACGCCCTCGGCGACGAGGAGCATGCCCCGAGCCGCATGCGGCCCGGCCGGCAGTTCAGGCTCGACGATCCGCATGCCGAGGGCCGCGTGTCCGTGGCGCCGCAACGTGGATCCTCCACGCCCGACGTGGATCGCGAACCCCGGCAACTCGGCCGGCTGCGGCGCGCCGTCGGCCGCGAGCCAGAGCCGCTCCGGCGGCGGGCCCGCCGGGCCGCGCACGTCGAACGCCGCGAACGCACCGCCCGACCGCACGAGCAGGAGGGGACCGAGGGCGGTCGCCTCGGAGTGCAGCGGCTGAAACAGCGGGTGCAGCCCGCCGTTCCGCGCCGGATCGAACGGGATCGGCTCGCCGATGCGGCGGCCGAAACCGTCGCTCAACACCAGCGCCTGCGCCTGGATGTCGCATCCCACCTGGAGGCCCGGCACGACGCTCGTGGAGCGAGGATCGAGCGGAATCGGGATCGTGCGTGAAAACCGCATCGCATCCTCGGGCTTCGGGCGGCCGCTGCGCTGCACGGCGACGCGACCGAGAGGCCATGGCCCGGCGGAGACGAGGGCGGCATCCACGGAGGACGATTCGCCTTGCCCCGCGGTTCCGCGTTCGTCGGACCGCCGTTCCGCCAGCAGCAGGAGGTCGCGCCGCACGGCGAAGGGCCGCGCGGCGTCCCGAGCCGAGCCGGGCGCCGCCAGCCGCGCGTCGATCGCATCGGCCAGCATCCGCCGGGCGGCGATCCCGGCGGGATGCGCCGCGAACTGCGTGGCCACCCGCGTCAGGGCGTCGACGGGATCGCCCTCCGCGGCCGCCGTCTCCCGGGCGCGGTCCACCGCCGCCGCCAACGTCACGTCCATTTCCTGTCGCACCGCCGGCGGCGCCTTGGCCCACAGGTCGCGCAGCCGCCCCTGCATCCAACGCGGTTCGGAGACCACGAGGCGGGGGTCGGCCACGTCGTCGATCAGCCAGTCGTCGTCGCCGGGCGTCGCGGGGGGCAATTCGAGGAGCGTGCGACATGCCGACCAGGCGTCGGCGAAAGCCCCTGCGGCGAGCAGGTTGTCGATCGCGACGCACTGCAGCGCCTTCGATCGCGGCAAGGGGCCGGCGACTTCGACGAGCGTGTGCCACAGCGGCGTCGCCGCCGCGAAGTCGCGCCGCATGCCGAAC
>RFUD01000171.1 GCA_009923125.1 Planctomycetia bacterium | reverse complement strand
CCGCAGGGGAGGTGGCGAAGACGCCCGCCGCCGAGGTCGCCGGCAGGATCGACCAGTGGCGGAGCGCGGGGCTCGGCCGCTGGCTCTTGTTCGTGGCCGGCGTCGGCATCTTCTGCGGCTGCGTCGGCAAGAGCGCGCAGTTTCCGCTCTTCGTGTGGCTTCCCGACGCGATGGAAGGCCCCACGCCCGTGTCGGCGCTCGTGCATTCGGCGACGATGGTCGCCGCTGGGGTGTATCTCGTGGGCCGCTTCTATCCCGTGCTGACGCCCGACGTGTTGCTGGTGATCGCCTACGTCGGGGCGATCACGCTGTTCATCGCGGCCACGATCGCGCTGGTCGCCAACGACATCAAGCGGGTGCTCGCGTACTCCACCGTCAGCCAACTCGGCTACATGATGCTGGCCCTCGGCGTCGGCGGATGGTCGGCCGGGCTGTTCCACCTCGTGACGCACGCCTTTTTCAAGAGCCTGCTGTTCCTCTGCTCCGGCTCGGTGATCCACGCGTGCCACACCAACGACATGCGCAAGATGGGGGGGCTCGCCCGGACCATGCCCTGGACGGCCGGCACCATGCTCGTCGGGTGCCTGGCGATCATCGGGGCGGGCGTGCCGTTCGTCATCGGGCTCTCCGGGTACTACTCGAAAGACGCGATCCTGGCCCAGGCGCTGTCGTTCTCCCGGGCGAATCCGGCGCACTCGATCCTGTTTCTGGCGGTGGCGGGCGGGGCGTTCCTCACGGCCTTCTACATGTTCAGGCTGTGGTTCATGACGTTCGCGGGAGAGCCGCGGGACCACCACATCGCCGAGCACGCCCACGAATCGCCCCCGGTGATGGTGGCGCCGTTGGTCGCGCTCTCGGTGCTCGCCGTGGTCGCCGGGTGGACGCTGCCGGGCGGTTTCAGCCTTCCGAACCTGCTCGAGCAGGCGCGGCCCATCGGCACCGCCGAAGGGATGTCCGGCGGGTTCGCGTTCGGCAATCTGGTGATCCCTGCGGAACATGAGAGCCACGAGGGGGCCGTCCACGTCACGGCGACGCTGACGGCGTTCTCGACGGCGCTCGCGGGCGTCGTCCTGGCCGCGTTGATGTATCTCCTGAAGGTCGTCTCTCCGGCCGTGGTGGCCGCGATGTTCCGGCCGGTGTACGCGTTTCTCGCCGGCCGGTGGTACTTCGACGAGCTCTACCATGCCTTGTTCGTCGTGCCCGCGTTGGGCATCGCGAAGCTCGCCAGCGGCACCGACCGCGGCGTGATCGACCGGATCATCGACGGGCTCGCCTGGGGGGCCCGGCAACTCGCGGGGATCGACGCCTGGATCGACCGCACGATCGTCGACGGTCTCGTGAATGCGACCGCCCGCGCGACGTGGAGCGCGGGCCTCGAGCTCAAGAAACTTCAGACCGGCCATCTGCGGCAGTACGTGATGTTCATCGTGGTCGGCACCGTCGCCCTGTTCGTCCTGGCGAGCCTCCTGTTCCGGACGACGATGGCCGGCTGACCGTCACCCCTTCGACCCCCGAGCAACCTCCCCGACGCGGATTTTCCCATGGACCCAGCAGCCTCCCTCGTGCAGCCCGCCCTCTGGCCCCTGACGGCGATCGTGTTCCTGCCGGCGCTCGTGGCGGCGTTTCTCTCACTGCCGATCGTGCCCAAGGCCCGCGAGGAATTCATTCGTTGGACGACGCTCCTCACGACCGCGGTCGTGTTCGTGCTGTCGCTGTGGATGGCGTGGCCGCAGCTGTTCGGGGCGGCCGGGCCGGCGCAGTTCCGTCTCGGTGAGCCGGGCATGCAGGCCGTCGTCAAGCTGCCGTGGATCAAGGCCTTCGGGATCGAGTACCTGCTGGGCGTGGACGGCATCAGTCTCCCGCTCGTCGTGCTCACCACGTTCCTGTCGATGCTGGCGGCGGCGGCGAGCTGGCCGATCACGAAGCACGTGAAGGCCTACCACATCCTCTTTCTGCTGCTCGTGACGGGCATGCTCGGCGTGTTCGTGTCGCTCGACTTCTTCCTGTTCTACGTGTTCTGGGAGGTGATGCTGCTGCCGATGTATTTCCTCATCGGCATCTGGGGCGGGCCGCGGCGGGAGTACGCGGCGATCAAGTTCTTCCTGTACACGTTGCTGGGCAGCGTCCTGATGCTGCTGGCGATCCTGATGCTGTATTTCACGAGCGACCTGCGTCAACTGTCCCCCGAGCAGTTGATCGCGAGCCACGTCGTGAGTCCCGGGCTCGATGCGGCTGCCCAGGCCGACGCGGTGCGGGCCATCAAGGACGCCAAGGCCCCGCTGCACACGTTCAACCTGCTGGCGCTGGCGCAGATCGGCCAGTTGCCCGCCTCGCCGTTCGCGGCCACGCAGTTGTGGGGCATGAGCCTGGAGAAGTGGGCGTTTCTGCTGCTCCTCGTCGGGTTCGTGATCAAGGTGCCGGTGGTGCCGGTCCATACCTGGCTCCCCGACGCCCACGTCGAGGCTCCGACGCCGATCTCGATGATTCTCGCCGGGGTGCTGCTCAAGCTCGGCGGCTACGGGATCCTGCGGATCTGCTATCCCGTCTGCCCCGGTGCGGGGCTCGACTTCGCGTGGCTCGTGTGCGGGCTGGGCGTCGTGTCGATGGTGTATGGCGCCTTTGCCGCCCTGGCACAAAAGGACTTCAAGCGCATGGTCGCGTACAGCTCGGTGAGCCACATGGGCTACGTGATGCTGGGCCTCGGCGTGTGGAGCGCCGTGGCGGGCCACGAGTATCGGTGGGACGCGTGGGCGCAGGGAGTCAACGGCGCGATGTTCCAAATGCTCGCCCACGGCATCTCTTCGGCCGGCATGTTCTTCATGGTGGGCGTGCTCTACGACAGGGTGCACCACCGCAATCTCGAGGAGTTCGGCGGCATCTTCAACCGCATGCCGGTGTACAGCGGGCTCGCGGTGGCGGTGTTCTTCGCCGGCCTGGGACTCCCCGGTCTGTGCGGTTTCATCGGGGAAGTGCTGGTCACGCTCTCCAGTTGGAACTACAGCCGCGTGCTGGCCGTGGTCTCCGCCTTCACGGTGATCCTGACCGCCGCGTACATCCTGTGGGCGATCCAGCGGGTGTACCTGGGGGCGGAGTACAAGGGTCCGCACGGCGATCACCTCACTGCGATCACGCCCCGCGAGCTCGCGATCGCGACGCCGCTGGTGTTCTTCGCGATCCTGTTCGGCGTGGCGCCGCAGATCCTGTTCAACTACGTGACGCCCTCGGTCAATCGGCAGGTGGAGACGCTCGCGGACTGGACCCGACGCGTCCACGACGCCCCCGCGCCGCCTGCCGTGGCGAGTGCCGCCGCTCCAGCTGCCGCCGCCCGCTGATGTCGCAGGAGTGTCCTCCGTGAACCTGGCCATGAACCTGGGAACCCTCATCTCCGAGACGCTGGCGAACACCCTCGACGTGTCGGCGCCGCTGTTCCGGCCGGAGCTCTGCCTGGCGGCGACGATCGTCCTGCTGCTGCTCTGCCGGATGCTACCCGTCCTGCGGCACGCCGATTCGGCGCTCGTGGCGCTCGGTGGAGTCGCGTTCGGCCTGTGGTACGCGTGGAGCGACTTCCAGTCGTTGCCGGCGGGCGGCGATCCGCTGTCCGGCCGCCGGGAACTGTTCACCGGCCTGCTGGTCTATGACTCGCTCACCGCGTACCTGCGGCTGCTGCTGCTGGGCTTCCTCGCCCTGTACATCGTGTTCACGCGGGTCTCGGGCATTCCGGACCGGGAGGACGGTGCGGACTTCTACACGCTCGTACTCGGAGCGACCTTGGGCATGTGCCTCATGGCGTCGGCCAATCATCTGCTGATGCTGTTCATGGCCGTGGAAATGGCCAGCGTCCCGTCGTACGCCCTCGCAGGCCTGCTCAAGGGCCGGAAGGCCAGTTCGGAGGCGGCCCTCAAGTACGCGGTGTACGGTGCCGGCGCCGCGGGAATCATGCTCTACGGGTTGAGCCTGTTGGCGGGCACGCTCGGTACCTGCCACCTGCCCTCGATGGCTGCGGAACTCGCGCGGGCCGGGCACGCCGGCGGGGCGGGGGGCAGCGTGATGGTGCTGTCGCTCGCGGGGCTGATGCTCGCCGTCGGGCTGGCGTTCAAGCTCTCGGCGGTGCCGTTCCACTTCTGGTGCCCCGACGTGTTCGAGGGTGCGGCAGCGGAGGTGGGGGCGTTTCTCTCGGTGGCGAGCAAGGCGGCGGCGGTCGCGCTCCTGCTCCGCGTCACGTTCGCGCTGGGTATCCCGGCCGGCAGCCTCGGTATCCCGGCCGGCGGTGACGCGGTCGCGCCGACGCTGGCGGCGCTTGCCGACACCCGGCACTTCATGGTGTATGTCGTGGCCCTCATGGCCGCCGTCACGTGCACCCTCGGCAATCTGGCCGCCTACGGACAGACCAACATGAAGCGGTTGCTCGCCTACTCCACCGTCGCCCATGCGGGCTATCTGATGATGGGGGTGGCGGCGGCGATCGCGATGGCCGGGACGACGACGGGGGGAGCCCGCGACGCGGTCACGGCGGTCGCCTTCTACCTCGGCACCTACGTGTTCATGAACCTGGGAGCCTTCGCCATCGTGGCGTTGCTGCGCAACACCCTGCGGAGCGAGGAGATCTCGGCCTACGCGGGGCTCGTGCGGACCAGTCCGGGCATCGTCGTGGCCACCGCGGTGGTGCTCGTGAGCCTGATCGGCCTGCCGCCGTTGGCCGGGTTCGTGTCGAAGTTCCTGGTGTTTTCGTCCCTCGTCGAGGCGATCGCGGCGGGGGCCGAGCGGCCCCTGATGCTCGTGCTGCTCGTCGTCGGCGGCCTCAACACCGTCATCAGCCTGTTCTACTACCTGCGGGTGCTGAAGGTGATGACGTTCGATCCGCCGTCGGAGGAACGGGCGACGGACCCCTTCCCGCTCGTGTCGGTGCCCGGCGCCGTGGTCACGGCCCTCGTGCTGCCCGTCGTGGCCCTCGGCCTGTTCTGGTCGGGGCTGTACGCGGCCGCCCAGTTGGCGGGGGCTTTCGCTTCCTGATCGCGATCCCATGCAACACACCACAGCCCCTCTCCCGCGGATCGTCTCACTGCTCGGATCGTCGTTGGCGATGTACGTCTCCGATGCCGGGATCTGGAGCTATCCGGGCGCGGAGGAGATCAAACTGGCCCTCGCCGATCTGGCCGACGACCACCGCAGCCTCCTCGAGCGGGCGGGGGCCGTGCTCGAGGAGCGGGGGGCCGAGGTTCCTCGTGCCGCCTACCCGATCCAGTTCACCGCGACCCACGACCTCGATCTGCGCATGCTCCTGCCGCGGATCATCGGTGGCCTGAAATCTCTCGTCGGCGAAGCGGAGGGGCTGGCCGGCGCCGGCGACGCGGATCCGGTGGCGGACGATCTGCTGCGCGAGGCGGTCGCATCGACCCGCACCCACATCGACGCCCTGGAGCAGGCGCTGGCCCGGCCGCGGGTCGCCGCCGGCTGACGATGGAATTTTTCGACAGCCATTGCCATCTCGACCCGATGCGGTTCGGTGGCGACCTGCCGGACGTCCTGGCGCGGGCCCGGGCCGCGGGGGTCACGGGGATGACCGTGATCGGCACCCGCGCCGCCGACAGCGAGGCCGCCGCCGATCTCGCCGGTCGTGAGCCGGGAATCGCCTGCGCCGCGGGCATCCACCCGAACGACGTGCACGAGGCGGAGCCCGACGAGTGGGATCGGGTGACGAGGCTCGTCGCCTCAGGGCGGGTCCACGCCGTGGGCGAGACCGGTCTCGACTGGTATCGGGACACGGCCCCCCGCGACCTGCAGCGAGACTTCTTCGCCAGGCACATGCGGCTCGCGCAGAAGGCCGGGCTGCCCCTGGTCGTGCACACCCGCGACAGTCTCCGCGACGTGCTCGACATGCTCCGCGAGGCGTTCGGTGGCGGAACGTTTCCCGTCGTGCTGCATTCGTTCACCGGCACCGCCGCGGAGGCCGCGGAGGCGATCGCCC
>RFUD01000018.1 GCA_009923125.1 Planctomycetia bacterium | reverse complement strand
GTTCGGAGAGGTGGCAGAGTGGTCGAATGCGCGTCTTTGCTAAAGACGTGTCCGGTCAAAAGCTGGACCGCGGGTTCGAATCCCGCCCTCTCCGTTGGTTGAATCTTCCATCCGGGAAAATGGACTCTTGAAGATCCTGGTCACCGGCGGCGCGGGTTTCATCGGCAGCCACATCGTCGACGGCCTGCTCGCAGCGGGGCACGAGGTCGCCGTCATCGACGACCTGTCGAGCGGCACGCGCGACAACCTGCCCCCCGCCGTTCCACTCCACGTCGTCGACATCGTCGATGGCCGCGCGGTCCGCGCGGCGTTCGATCGGGAGCGGCCCCAGGTCGTCTGCCACCAGGCCGCCCAGATGTCGGTGAGTCGGTCGGTGCGGGAACCCCTGTTCGACGCGCAGGTGAATTGCATCGGCCTGATCAACGTGCTCGACGCGGCCGTGGCGACGGGCTGCCGTCGGTTCGTGTTCGCCTCCAGTGGCGGCGTGTTCTACGGCGACGTCACGACCCCCGCGCCGGAGACGGCCCCCGCCAACCCGGTGAGCCCCTACGGCATCACGAAGTGGGTCGGGGAACGCTATCTCGGTTTCTACGCGCGGGAACACGGCCTGACGGGGGTCGCCCTGCGCTACTCCAACGTCTACGGCCCACGGCAGAATCCGCACGGTGAGGCGGGCGTGGTGGCGATCTTCTCGAAGAAACTGCTGGCGGGCGAGCCGGCCACGATCAACGGCGACGGCCGTTACGTGCGCGACTACGTGTTCGGCGCCGACGTCGCGGCGGCGAACATCGCCGCGCTGACGCACGACCTTCCCGGCGTCGCGGCCGGCACGCTGACGAGCCTCAACATCGGGACCGGCATCGGCACCGACGTCAATGAACTGGAGGCAGTCGTACGGGCCGAGGTGACGCGCATCCTCGGGAGCCGCGGTCGGACGGAGGCGCTGCCTCTCCCGATCCACGGCCCCGCCCGTCCGGGTGACCTGCGGTCGAACCTCGTGTCCGCGGACCGGGCCGCCGAGGTCCTCGGCTGGAGGCCGGCCATGACGTTTGCCGACGGCGTCGCCCGGACCGTGGAGTGGTTCGCCGACCGGGGCCCGGTCACGGCGTAGGGGCGAGGCCCGCCATCGCACCGGAGCAGATGCGGTGCATCAGCGTCGGTGACGAAAGGTAGTGCGGAAAGCCGTGGGTCCGGCCGACGATGTTCGCCGCGTCGACGCTGGAAAACGGCACGCCGGCGGGCATCCAGAACCGCGGCATGCCCACGTAGCCGAGCGCCTCCGCCCTTCGGCTGCGGTCGAGCAGGGGGAAGAACCGCAGGGCGTCGTCGGTGGAATTGGTGAGCAGCGTGAGCCTGTCGATGTGCTCGACGACGTCGCCGTAAGGGCCGCGCGGAGCGAGCGCATCGCAGCGGATCGCCGGGGCGATGAGCACGACGTTCACCGGCGCCGGGCGATCCCGCCAGGAGTGGACCACGCCGGCGCCGCGGTGCTCGGCGACGGCCAGATCCTGGAACGCCTCGAGCGCGATGATCGCCCCGAAGCTGTACCCCACGATCGCCACCGGCTGCTCGGGATCCAACTGGCCGAGCAGCCAGGCCAGGGAGTGCCCCTCGACGAAGGCCCGTTCGTATTTCGCCCGGCCATCTTTGAGCAGGATGCCCTGCTGCTCGCTCGGCCAGGAGTAGACGATCGTGCGCACGGCCGCGCCGCCACAGGCGGCCGACCGCCGCGCGAGCTCGAGCCCCTGCTGCCGTGCCGAGGCGTGCTCGTAGCGGTTGCCGTGGATGAACACCATGACCGGCCGCCGCGGATCGTCGAACAACCCCGCGCGTTCGGCCCGCTCCCAGCAGGCGCCGTCGGGACGCAGCCGCTCGACGCCCGGATTCAGCCTCTCCGGCAGGCGGCAGTGTCCCGGCAAGCCACGCGTGCTCACCGCCCAGACGTCGGGCACGGCGGCCGTGCATGGCGGAGCGACCGGCGCTGGGCCGGCGGCGACGGCGGCCGCTCCTGTGAAGGCGAGGCCGGCGATCGCCGCGAGGGCGACCGCACGAGACCGCATGCGGGGGTGGGGACGCACGACATCCATGACTGTGGGCGGATCTGCGACGTGCCGGGTCCGCCAGTCCTTGGCGGTGACGCGTCGCTCAACCCTAGCACGCAAAATCCGGCCAGGCCGGCGACGCACGGCGCCGATTCGTGAGCTAGGTTTGCAGGGCGTCGCCGCGGGCGACGCCTCCCGTCCCCTGGTCGCCCCCGATCGCCGCCCGCGGTGGAGAACCCAAACATGTCACGTACCCTGTGCCTGGCACTCGTGCTCGGAAGCCTCGCGGCCACCCCCGGCTGCAGCAGCTGCTTCGGCGGCGGGAATTCCTGCCGTCGCCCGTCGTTCATGGAGTTCCGCTCCCCCTGTTCGTCGCGGGGCCCGATGGCCGCTCCGCCGATGGCGCCGCCGTGCGGTGCGCCGGCCTGCGGCCCGACGTGCGACCCGTGCCAGTCGGCGGCCCCGTGCTGCGACGAAGGCACGGTGATCTCGTCGCCCGGATCCGCCCCGGTGGTGCACGAGCAGGGCACGTTCAGCTGACCCCGCGCCTGCCCCTCCGGTGATGCGCCGCTCTTGCCGGCCACGCGTCGGGCAAGCGGCACAGTGTGTGTCCGCTCCCGATTCGAGCGGCTCGTCACCGGGAGGGCAGGCCTTATACTCGCGGCTTTCGCCCCGTCCCGGGGCGTCACGGAGCCGCCATGTTCGAATCCCTCTCGCACTCGCTGTCGACCGCCCTCAACGCCTTCCGCGGCCGCGGCCGCCTGACCGAGGCGAACATGCGGGAGGGGCTCGCGGGCGTGCGCACCGCGCTGCTCGAGGCGGACGTCGCCTACGACGTCGCCGACCGGTTCCTCGACCGCGTCGCCACCGATGCCATCGGGGCCCAGGTTCTCGAGTCGCTCGATCCGGCCCAGCAGCTCGTGGGCATCGTGCACCGGGAACTCGTCAACCTGATGGGGCCGGTGGATCACTCGCTGCATCTCGAGGCGGGCCGCACCACGATCCTCATGCTGTGCGGCCTGCAGGGCTCCGGGAAGACGACCTCCTGCGCGAAGCTCGCCAAGAAGATCCTCTCCCAGGGCCGGGGCGTGATGCTCGTGGCCGCCGACCTCCAACGGCCCGCGGCCATCGAGCAGCTCGCCGTCCTCGGACGGCAGCTGGGGGTTCCGGTGCACGTGCCCGACGGCGTCTCCGATCCCGTCGCGGTGTGTCAGGCGGGCGTGGCCCGGGCGAAGAAGGAGGGCGTCTCGACCGTCATCCTCGACACCGCGGGCCGCCTGTCGATCGACGCGGCGCTGATGCAGGAACTCGCCCGCATCGATCGCACCGTCGGTCCCGACCAGGTGTATCTCGTCGTCGATGCGATGACCGGCCAGGACGCCGTGCGCAGTGCCAAGGCGTTCAACGACGCGCTCGAACTCGACGGCGTGATCATGACGAAGCTCGACGGCGACGCCCGCGGCGGTGCGGCCCTCTCGGTCAAGGACGTGACCGGCGTGCCGATCAAGTTCGTCGGCACCGGCGAGCAGATCGAGGCCCTCGAGGACTTCCACCCCGACCGCATGGCCGGCCGCATCCTCGGCATGGGCGACGTCGTGTCGCTCGTCGAGGAGGCGCAGCGGAAGTTCGACCAGGAGGAGATGCGGAAGCAGGAGGAGCGTCTCAAGGCGGGCGAGTTCACGCTCGAAGACTTCAAGAAGATGCTCCAGCAGACCCGCCGGCTCGGCCCGCTCGGGAAGGTGCTCGGCATGATCCCCGGCATGGGCGGCATGCAGGAGATGCTGGGGCAGGCCGACCTGGAACAGGACATGAACCGGTTGTTCGGCATCATCGACTCGATGACGCCCGACGAGCGGCGCAACCCTTCACGCGTGATCGACCAGTCGCGGCGGCGACGCATCGCCGCGGGCGCCGGCGTGCCGCCCGCCGAGGTGAGCGACCTCGTGAAGCAGTTCGACGGCATGGCCGCGATGATGAAGGGGATGGCGGGACTGGGACTCCGCGACCGGATGCGCGAGGTGCAGAAACTCCAGGCGGGCCTCGCGAATCCCGCCGCCCGTCTGGCCCGCCCCAAGGGCGACACCGGCAAGCGGCTCACGGCCGACGAGCGCCGCAAACTCAAGAAGCAACGGGAGAAGGACGCCCGCCGCAAGAAGCGGGGCGGACCGTGACCCGTTGCTGGCGCCCGCTCCAGCCCCGCGCGGTCGCCGGCCGAAAAAAATAGAGAAATCCCCGAAAAACGCCCGGTGAGCCGGCGGGGCTTGGGTTTGCGCGGCCGCGCGGTACGTTAATGGGCTCGACAGCATCCCCGTGAGGAGTTCCAGAACGTGGCAGTGGCGATTCGGATGAAGCGGATGGGCCGGAAGAACCGCGCCTACTACAGGATCTGTGCGACCGACAAGCGCAGCCCACGGGATGGCCGCGAGATCGAGGTGCTCGGCACCTACGATCCCTCCGTGCCCGACACCGACGCGCGGTGCACGCTCGACGGCCAGCGGCTGCAGTACTGGCTCTCCGTCGGTGCGCAACCCAGCCCGACGGTGCGCGTCCTGATCAAGAAGTACGGTCCGACCGGCACCCGGGTGAAGGAGATGGAGACGGCCCGGGCGCCGGTGGCCGAGGTGCCGGTGGCCGAGACGGCGGAAGCCCCGGTGAGCGAAGCCTCCGCGGAGACCGTGGCCGAAGCGACCGAGCAGGCTGCCGGGCCGGCCGGAGACTCCGAGCCAACGGCCGGTTAGGATCGGGTCCTCTCAAGGTAGCAACTCTCCCTCTCGGTCGGCCGTGGACGTCAGTGCCCTGGGTGCGCGGCGGACACCGGCCTCGAATCGTTCCGATGCGCATCGACATCCTCACGCTGTTTCCGGAGATGTTCGCGAGTTTCCTCGACGGAAGCTTGCTGGGCGCCGCTCGCGCCGCCGGACTCGTGGACGTGCGGGTGACGAACATCCGCGACTTCGCCGAGGGCGTGCATCGGCAGGTCGATGACCGTCCCTTCGGTGGCGGCCCCGGCATGCTGCTGATGCCCGGGCCGGTCGTCGATTGCGTCGAGAGCGTGCAGGGGCGCGACGCCGTCCCCGGGCATCTGGTGATGCTCACGCCCGGCGGTCGGCGACTGGATCAGTCGGTGGTCGAGGAACTCGCGCGGCATGATCGGATCGTGCTCCTCTGCGGACGCTACGAGGGCTTCGACGACCGCATCCGGCAGACGCTGCTGCCCGACGAGATCTCGGTGGGGGATTTCGTCCTCTCCGGCGGCGAGGTGGCGGCGATGCTGATCGTCGAAGCGGTCACCCGGCTCCTGCCAGGCGTGCTCGGCGACGCGGAAAGCTCCCGCCAGGACTCGTTTTCCGGCAGCGACCGCCTCGTCGAGGGCCCCCAGTACACGCGGCCGCGGGAGTTCCGCGGCCTCGGCGTGCCCGACGTGCTGCTCTCTGGCGATCACCGCCGGATCGCCGAATGGCGGCACCAACAGTCCGTCGCCGCGACCGACCGGCGCCGGCGTGCGATTCAACCCCAAAGGAGCGTCCCGTGACCCAGAAGATTCTTGCCCAGGTCGAAGCCTCGAGCCTCAAGCCTGAACCGGCGTCGTTCGCCATCGGCGACACCGTCGATGTGCACACCCGCATCCTGGAAGGCGAAAAGGAACGCATCCAGATCTTCAACGGCGTGGTGATCGCCCGCAGCGGCTCGGGCAGTCGGGAGATGTTCACCGTCCGCCGGATCGTGGCCGGCGAGGGCGTGGAGCGCAAGTTTCCGCTCCACTCGCCGAAGATCGCGAAGATCGAGGTCAAGCGGTCGGGCGTGGCCCGGCGGGCGAAGCTCTACTACCTCCGGGACCGCGTCGGCAAGGCCGTAAGACTGCGCGAGAAGCGGGAGGAGCAGGTCGAGACTGCAGCCGGCGGAAAGAAGCCGCGCAAAGCGACCGCTGCCAAGGGCTGACCCGGGGCCGTCGGCCGACGCGCGATGCGACCGTCTCGAGACACCCTGGGCCGACGCGGCGAGGCGGAGGCGGCCGTATACCTCCGGGGCATCGGCTATCGGATCGTGGCGACCCGGGAGCGCGTGCTCCGCGGCGACATCGATCTCGTGGCGCTCGACGGCCGCACGGTGGTGTTCGTCGAGGTGCGTTCACGGACCGACACGACCCACGGCCACCCGGCCGAGACGGTCGGCTACCACAAGCAGCGCCGGATCGCGCAGCTGGCGGCCGCCTACATCCGCCGCCATCGGCTCGAGGACTGCGCCGCACGCATCGACGTGGTGACGGTGGTCTTCGAGGGCCCCGACGGCCGGCCGCAGATCGAGCACTTTCAGAACGCGTTCGAGAGTTCCTGAAGTTCCTCCGCGTCGTCGAACAGCCGCAGCCCACCGCTCGGCAGCCGTCGCGCCAGTCGCGCGAGCCGGGCTTGAAGTTTCTCCCGCGATGCGCGGCCCGCGACCGCCCGGATCGCGATGCCCGCCACCTGGTCGCCGCGCCGCTTCGCCACCGCCGCGTAGACCTCTGGATCGCGTTCGCCGGAATCACCGACCAGGAGAAAACGACGGCCGGGAAACTCCTCCATGATCCGTTCGATGACGCGGCGTTTCGAACGCTTTCGCGACGGCAGGCGGCCCAACGGCGTCGAGTCCTTCAGGCGGAAGAGCTTGAGGTGGAGCGACCCGGCTGGCAGGCCCACGTCGGCGAGGAAGGCGTCGAGGCAGTCGGCGAGTTGCCATGGGCTGGCCGAGACATAGTGGAACGCGGTGCCGGCGTCCCGCCAGGCCCGGTACAGGTCCGCCATGCCGGGCACGGCACGGAACTCCCTCACGAACGTGTTGGCCAGCAGTTCCCGGCGATTGGCGACGTTCGTGTCCTTGACGGTGTCGTCGATGTCGGAAATCACCGACAGCCCGTGCGGATCGACGAGTTGGATACGGCCCCCCGGACCGGTCAGCGTCTCCCGCTCGTCGTCCTCGACCAAACCCTCGTAGGTGATCCAGTCGCCGGCGCCGCAGGCGGGGGCGACGCTCGCCCGCACCTGTCCCTCCTCGAGGTCGATTTCGGCGTGAAAGTGACCGCTGCGGTCGGTCTGCCCGGCCGCATACTCGCGACCGGCGAAGGCGACCCGCACGGTCCGGCCCGCGACGCGCTGAAACAGGAACGCGTCCGCGCGGTGCTGGAAGACGGGGGATGCGACCTGGGTCTCGTCGAGGTCGAGCAACCGCTTGAGAACCGCGACCGCCATCGCCCGCCGCCGACTCCGCGGCGGGAGGGGCCGCGTCACCATGCCGGCCACGACCGCCCGCCACCGGTCGCCACCGGGAAGCCGCCGCGCGTAGGTCGGGAAGAACACGATCATGGGCCGAGGCGAGGGGAAGGCAAGCGGCACGACGCAGCCGCTTGCACGGCCACGCCGCGGCATTCTACAACTGCGGCCCGGCAGGCCGGAACTTCTCCGGGCCGTTCACGACGTGGAGTGCAGCATGGGAGTCAAGAAGACCGGCAAGGGCAGACGCAAGCTCGGCCAGAAAAAGCGCCGCATGCGGGCCAGGATCCGCCACCGCAAGGGTTGAGCCACGCTCCCCGGCCGGCATCGCGCACAGCCGGCACGGCCGCCGCCCCGCGCGGCACGATCCGCACAGGTTTCCAGCGGGCGCCCGTCCGCGGCATGTCGCGCGGCCATTTTTTCTTGCCGCCCCGTTGACGTGGGGTAGGGTTGCGAGGCGTCGCGGTGAGCGATGCGACGCCGTCAACCAGCCGTTCCCCGCGGCCCCACGACGGAGACCCCTGCGATGCGGATCAACGACCTCGGCCGGAACCTGCTGCTGGGTGGCGCGGTGCTCGCGTCCCTCGCCTCCGGCGGATGCAAGACGCTCAACGAGCGCTACATCGCCCTCGAGGTGTGGAAGTACGAGAAGTGCTTCGGCCACTATCCACCCGGCTTCACGCCACCCGGCGCGACCGTCGCGCCCGCCGCCGCTCCCGCGATGCGACCCTGCGGCCAACCCAGCGACTGCTGCCAGTCGGCCGCGATGGCCGGCCCGAGCGGCTGCAACGACTGCCAGGGCGCGGTCGTCGAGGGCGGCATGCCGTCCGGCGGCGTCGGCGCCCCCGTGCTGCCATCAGGCCCCGGCGGCTCACCCGGACCGATGCCGGCCGGCGCCGTGACCGCCGGAAAGCCGGTGGTGATTTCCGACGAAGTCGTGCTGCCCTAGCCGGGCGGCCGGTCCACACGACTAGGCGAGCGTCTCGTCGGAGCCTGGAAATCCTCCGGTTTCGACGTCCTGCCTCCAGCGGGCGAGCCCGGCGGCGATCGCCTGCTTGACGTCGGCGTACCCGCGCACGAACTTCGGCACGCGGTCGAGCGACAGACCGACCAGGTCGTGGTACACGAGCACCTGCCCGTCGCAGTGCGGGCCGGCACCGATGCCGATCGTGGGCACGTCCTCGAGCAGGTGATCGACGTCGCGCTGCACGCGGTAGCCGCCGAGCTGGTGCACCGCCTGGGGCCGCAGGCCGACGTGGCCCATCACCGGGATGCCGGCCGCGACGATCGCCGCGATCACCTCCGCCTGCCCGGCCGTGCCTTCGAGCTTCACCGCCTGGCACCCGGTCTCTTTGAGGATCCGGGCGCTGGCCTCGACGGCCGTGCGTGGCCCGAGGTGCTGGAGCGGGAAGGGCAGATCCACGACGACGAGCGCCCGCGACACGGCGCGGGCGACGATCTCGCCGTGGTAGATCATCTGCTCGAGCGTGGCCGGGAGCGTCGAAGCCCGTCCCGCCACGACCATCGCCACGCTGTCACCGACGAGCACGCAATCGACTCCCGCCGCATCGACCAGCCGGCCACTCGACCAGTCGTAGGCGGTGACCATGGTGAGCGGCCTGCCGGCCCGTTTCGCGGCCGCGAGATCCAGGATCGTGACACGGCGTTCTGGCGCGGGCATGGGCGGTGGAGCGTGCGTCCGGCGGTGGCCGTCGATGGCGTATATTCGGAAAGGCTGCCGCCTTCAGTCTGGTCGGGAACAGAGGGAAACTCCAGATGCCGACGCCTCGCCCCCCGGAATCGTTCCGGAAACGCCTTCGCCTGGCCGCGCTGGTCGCGGCGACCGGTCTGGCCGCGACGGTGATGTCCCCGAGCTCTGGTCGTGCCCAGCCACCGGGCCCGAACGGACCCTTGAAGACGCTGCGCGTGGAAGACCGGGTGGGCCAGCTCGTGGAGGTAGGCCCCGGCCGGCTGCAGCTGCGACTGCCGAAGGGGGGAGAACTCTGGCAGGCGCTGCCGGCTCCCAACGCCAGGATCGAGGTCACGGGCAGGGCCAGTCGCGAGATGCTGCAACCCAAGCAGTTCGTCAACTGCACCGTGTCGCTCGATGCGTTGGGAAAGGTGACCGAGCCGGTGCTCCAGGTGGCGTTCACCGACGGCGGCACGCCGGGCGTCATGGCGGGCGGGATGGGCATCGCCGACCCGAAGGCGAAACGTGCCCCCGGTAAGCGGCCGGAAGGGAGCTACCTCGTCGCCGGCACGATCAAGCAGGTCTCGGGTGACGTGGTCACGATCGTCGCCGGCCGCGAAAAATTCGACGTCACGGTGCCGCCCGAGGCGGAACTGGTCGTGCGGTCGGCGAACGTCGGCCTGGCCTCGCCGGGCGACGAGGTGGAGGTCGAGGGACAGTACTACCAGAAGGGGCAACTGCTCGTGACGATGCTCAAGGTCACGCTCGCCAACCCGGTAGCGCCGCCGCCGCCGAAACACAACGCCCGTCGACCACAGGAGGGTCGCGGTCCCTGACGCGCTACACGCTACGGGAGGCCCTTCAGAAAATCTCCGAGGCGGTCGTCGCCGGCGGCGTCTTTCCCGGCCTCGCCGGACGCTTCGAGAAATCCGAACCCGTCGTCCACCGCAGGCCCCGACGCGGCGGGCTGAACCGGCACGCTGCCCGGATCGCTCGGGGCGGGCTGCTCGGCTGGCGTTTCGTCCGAGTCGGCGGGCTGCTCGGCGATGTGTTCCACATCGAGCCGCCCGGAGTCGGCGGCGCGGATGACGCCCACCGTCCGATCGGCCTCGTCCACCACCACGGCCACGCCGTCAGCGGCGGCCGGCTCGAACTCGATGCGAAACTCCAGGCTGCCGACCTTCACCGTCGCGCCCGGCTCGAGCGGATGCCGCGAACTGGTGTCGATGACGGCGCCCTCGAGGAACGTGCCGTTCGTCGATCCGAGGTCGCGGAGGTAGACGCGGCCGTCGTGCTCGAACAGTTCGCAGTGCTTGCGGCTGACGCGGTCCTGCTGGATGCGAAACTTCGCTTCCTCGCTGCGGCCGATGAGGATCGGCAGACGGACCGAAAATGTCTGCCGCTTCGTCTCGGGCCTGACGACGACCAACCGCACGTTCACCGGGAGTCTGCTCCGCCGGGGGAGGACGTTCTTGGAGTCGAGTGTAGTCGGCCGCCGCCGCGTTCCAACGGCCCTTTCCAAATCGCTCAAATTCCGCGGGTTGCCCAGAGGGACGTCTTGCGGCCCCCCCTACAGCCTCCTAGAATCGCGAGGTTCCGTTTCGGCGGCGACGCCGGGCACGGCCCCTCGCGGGTGTAGCTCAGTTGGTAGAGCACCACGTTGCCAACGTGGTTGTCGTGGGTTCGAATCCCATCACCCGCTTCCCTTTCCTCCGCCCACCGCAGCGTCCGCAGTCCGTCCACATCTTCGGCGCCGTCGGTTGGTGCCGCGTCCGCGTCACCGCGTTCCAGCCACGTCGTTTCCGTCGGGAATGAATCATGTCTGACTCCGCCACCGCGATCGCTCCCTCCCCGGCCGGTGATGAAGCCGCCCCCAAGCCGCTCAATCTGGCCGTGGCCATCGAGAACGTCTCCACCTGCCAGCGGCGGGTGAAGGTGACGATCCCGCGCGAGGACATCGATCGCCACTTCGATGAGGCGGTGGCCGAACTCATGCCGACGGCCCTGCTGCCGGGGTTCCGTCCGGGACGGGCGCCGCGGCGGTTGGTGAGCAGTCGCTTCAAGTCGGAACTGGCCGAGCAGATCCGCTCCCGGCTGCTGGCGGCGGCGATGACGCAGGCCACCGAACAGGAAAGCCTCTCGCCGATCAGCGAGCCGGACCTCGATGTGGCCGCCGTGGTGCTGCCCGACGAGGGCCCGATGACGTTTGAATTCGCGATCGAAGTGCGGCCGGAATTCGAGCTGCCGAAGTGGAAGGGGCTGTCGATCAACCGCCCGACCCGCGCCATCGGTGACACCGACGTGGAGGAGTCGCTGGGCACCATCCTGCGTGAGCGCAGCCGGCTCGTGCCGCACGACGGCCCCCCGTCCGCCGGCGATCTCGTGGTGGCGAATCTGCGGTTCCGGGACGGCGACACCCTCCTCTCGGAGGCGCGGGAACTGGAGATCATGGTGCGGCCGAAGCTCTCGTTCGCCGACGCATCGCTCGCCGGCTTCGACGCTTTGGTGAAAAAGGCCCGACCTGGTTCCACGGTCACCGCCGACGTGACGATCTCCGACGAGGCGGCCGTGGAGTCGCTGCGGGGCAAGACCGTGACGATGGAACTCGACGTGGTGGAAGTGAAGAAGCTCGAACTGCCCGAGCTCTCGGCCGCCGTGCTGGAGGAGCTGGGCGGCTTCGAATCGGCCGAGGCGCTGCGGGAGGCGGTGAAGAAGCAGCTCGAGGGCCAGCTCGAATGGCACCGGCGCCGGCAGGTGCGGCAGCAGGTGGCCAACGCCCTCACGGCATCGGCGTCCTGGGATCTCCCGCCCGCGTTGCTCAAGCGACAGAGCCTCCGGGAGCTGGAGCGTTCGATCCTCGAACTGCGCCGCAGCGGGTTCGACGACGACTCGATCCGTCGCCACGTCAACGAGTTGCGGCAGTCGGCCCTCGCCAGCACCGCCCGCGCGCTCAAGGAGCACTTCATCCTCGAGAAGATCGCGGAGGCCGAGGGCATCAGCGACACCGGCTCCGATTACGACGACGAGATCCGGGCGATCGCGGCACAGTCGGGTGAGTCGCCCCGGCGGGTGCGTGCCAGCCTCGAGAAGCGCGGCCTCATGGACGTGCTGCGCAACCAGATCATCGAGCGGAAAACGCTCGAGCGGATCGAGCAGGAAGCGTCGTTCAAGGACACGCCGTTCGAGTTCCCCCGGCCCGACGTCGATGCCGTCGATCATGCGGTGTGCGGCGTCGTGATCGGCGAGGAGGAGATCCCGACCGCCCAGCACGCCGATTCCGCCGACGCCCGGCCCGGAGCCCGCCGCTAGGGGCGCACCGTCATTCCCACGAGACCTGCCATGCAGAAGCCACGGTTCGTTCCCGCCGCGTCGAGCGCCCACCGCGACTATCAGCGGCAGCGGCAGATGACGCTCGGCGACCTGCTCCTGGAGAATCGGATCATCCTGCTGCAGGGGGAGATCTACGACGGGAACGCCAACGAACTCGTCATGAAACTGCTGTACCTGCAGAGCGAGAACCGGCGGAAGGACATTCACTTCTACATCAACTCGCCCGGCGGCAGCGTCACCGCGACGATGGCGATCTACGACACGATGCAGATCCTGTCCTGCCCGGTCGCGACCTACTGCGTGGGCCTCGCCGCGAGCGGCGGCGCGGTGTTGCTCGCGGGCGGCGCCAAGGGCAAGCGGTTCGTCCTGCCGCACGCCAAGGTGATGATCCACCAGCCCTACGGCCAGGTCGGCGGCCAGGTGAGCGACATCGAAATCCAGGCCGACGAGATCATCAAGACGCGGGCCGTGCTCAACGAGATCCTGGCCCACCACACGGGGCAACCGCTGGAGCGCATCGCCCGCGACACCGACCGCGATCGCTACCTCACGGCCACGGAGTCGAAGGAGTACGGCCTCGTGGACGAAATCCTCTCCAAGCCGCCCGCGGTCGAAGACGAGACCGAGAAGGACTGACGCCATGCCGCTGATTCCCTTTGTCATCGAGAAGAGCGGCCGCGAAGAGCGGGCGATGGACATCTACAGTCGCCTGCTCAAGGATCGGATCGTGTTCCTCGGCTCGCAGGTCAACGACGAGGTCGCCAACGCGATCGTGGCCCAGATGCTGTTTCTGCAGTCGGACGACCCCAAGGCCGACATCCACCTGTACATCAATTCCCCCGGCGGCAGCGTGACCGCCGGTCTGGCGATCTACGACACCATGCAGTTCGTCACCTGCGACGTCGCCACCTACTGCATCGGCCAGGCCGCCTCGATGGGCGCCGTGCTCCTCACGGCCGGCGCCAAGGGCAAGCGCCGGGCCCTGCCGAACGCCCGGATCATGATCCACCAGCCGCTCGCCGGCATGGAGGGCACGGCCGAGGAGATCATGATCCACGCCAAGGAATTCAAGAACATCAAGCACAAGCTCAACACGATCCTCCTCCGACACACCGGCCATCCGCTGGAGAAGATCGAGCAGGACACCGACCGTGACCGCTTCATGTCGGCGCAGGAGGCGCTCGACTACCGGCTGATCGACGAGGTGATCGAACGCATGCCGGCTGCCCAGCGCGACGTGAAGGCCACCGGCTGAGCGTCGCCCGTATTCCCGACTGTCTGACGCGCAGGAGGCGCCTCATGAACAGACTCGCATGGATCGCGATCGTGGCTGCCGCCGTCGCCGGAGGGTGCCGGAGCGACATCAGCCAGCAGCTGCTCGAACGCGAGTTGCGGATGCAGGAGGACCAGATCTACCTGCTCCAGGACGAGGTGCAGGACAAGTGCGCCCGCCTCGAGCGGGTCGCGGCCGAGAACCGCAGCCTCAAGAAGCAGCTCGGCATCGTCGATCCCGACGCCTCGCTTCCGGGACGCATCGACGTTCCGGCCGCCGTTGCCGCACCGGCCCGGGGGCCGAGCCCGG
>RFUD01000170.1 GCA_009923125.1 Planctomycetia bacterium | reverse complement strand
CCGGGCACGCGCCGCCGGATTTCCCGAGGCCTGCCGTGCGGCGGGGCTCACCGTCGGCAAACAGAAGGCCCGCCGGCCGCAAGGTGCGACCGGCGGGCCGGAAGTCGAGATCCATGTGATCACGACGGGGTGATCACGCCACGAGCCGCATCTCGGGAACCTCGCCCGTGATGCCCGTGATGAACTCCTCGAAGATCTTCACGTCGAGGGCCGAGGCCGTCTCGGCCTCGGGGTGGAACTGCGTCCCGATCGCCACCCAGCCCTCGACGGCGCTTTCGATCGCCTCGATCACGCCGTCGGGCGCCCGGGCCGTCACCTTGAAGCTCGCGGCCAGGTCGTCGATCGCCATGTGGTGCATGCTGTTGACGCGGATCTCCCCCTCGCCGTAGACCCGCTCCATCGCGGAGCCCGGCTCCACCAGCAGGGCATGGCGGTGGGCCTGGTCGAGCGGATCCTTGTGGGGGATCGCCTTCGGCAGGTCCTCGGGGATGTGCAGGAACAGCGTGCCCCCCTCGGTGACGTTGAGCAGTTGCATCCCGCTGCCGATGGCCAGCACCGGCATGTGGCGTGCACACACGTGCTTGACGAGCATCCGGTCGAAATCCTCCCGGCGGGCGTCCATCGGCCGGACGGCGGGGTGGGGCATGTAGCCGTCCCGCCGCGGGTCGAGGTCGGCACCTCCCACGAGCACCACGCCGTCGAGCAGGTCCAGGAGCCGGACGACGTCATCCTCGTCGGCGAGCGGGGGCAGGATCACCGGAATGCCGCCCGATGCGGTGATGCCGTCGTAGTAGCCGGCCGCGACGAACGAGAGCGCGGCGTGCTCCTTGCGGGTCGAGCGGTAGTCGGTGTTGATGCCGATGAGCGGTTTGCCAGCCATGAGATCCTCCCTGAATGATCGAGACCGGCATCCATGCCGGCCGTGCGGGGCTGAAAATAACCGGCGCGCGACGCAAGGCAAGCATTTTTCCGATTTTGTGTGAAGGCGCGGGTGCCACCACAAGATCAAGTGCTAGCACGCACGGTGCTAGCATCCGTCTCGCTCGCGCGGTCATCGCGAGCCGGCGGCGACGGGGCGGTCGCCGACTCACGCGGTGAGCCAGATGGCGCGCTTGAAGCTGCGGAGCCACGTGAGTTGCCGCTTCGCGAGCTGCCGCGTCCGGTCCTGGGTGCGGCGGATGGCCTCGGACACGGTGAGCCGTCCGGCGAGCACCTCGAGGGCCTCGGCGTAGCCGGTCGCCTGCCGGGCCGTCGGGCCGATGCCACCGGGAATGGCCGCGGCGGCCCGCGTCTCCTCGATCAGGCCGCCGGCGAACATCGCCTCGACGCGCCGATCGATCCGCCCGTGGAGCAGCCGACGCGGAAGATCGACGATGAGCAGCTGCTCGTCGAACACCCGATGCGGCACCGGGGCGAAGGCGGCCGAGAGCGGGCGGCCGGTCAGGTGACAGACCTCGAGCGCCCGCACGACCCGCTTGGTGTCGTTGACATGGATGCGGGCGGCGGCCGCGGGATCGAGCGCGGCGAGCCGGCGATGCAGTGCCGCGTTGCCGGTGGCGGCCGCCTCCGCGTGGAGCGTGCGCCGCAGGTCGGGATCGGCCGGCGGGAGCGGGGCGAGCCCGTCGCGGAGGGCGCGGAGGTAGAGCGGTGTGCCGCCGACGAACAGGATCCGCCGCGACCGCGAGCGGATCCGCTCGACGGCGGCGGCGGCTTCGGCGAGCCAGCGGGCGACGCTGTAGGCATCGGCGGGGGAGGCCGTATCGAGGACATGATGGGGAACGGCGGCCCGCTCGGTGGGGGACGGCTTCGCCGTGCCCACGTCGAGGCCCCGGTAGACGGCCATGGAGTCCACGCTCACGATCTCGGCGTCGAGTCGGCGGGCCAGGGAGAGGGCGAGCGCCGTCTTCCCCGAGGCCGTGGGGCCCGACAGGAGCCAGCAGTCCATGCCCAGCCGCGGGGAAACCGGTCCGACGCTCCCGGCTGCATCTCCGCCGGGGCGTGTTACAGTTGAGGCAGATTCAGGAGCCATCGGATGCCGCGGCTGGGAGAAACGCTCGAAAACCTGGAACGCGTCGTCGCCTCGCGCAAAAGCGACCCGGCCGAACGATCCTACACGAGCCGGCTGTTGGCCGGCGGCGTCACGGCGATCGGTGCCAAGGTGACCGAGGAAGCCGGTGAGGTCGTGGCGGCGGCCGCGGCGGAGACCCAGGATCGCGTCGTCTCGGAGGCGGCGGACCTCGTCTACCACCTGCTCGTCCTGCTCGCCGCCCGCGACGTGGCGTTCGCCCGGGTGGAAGACGAACTCGCCCGACGGTTCGGCGTGTCGGGCCTCGTGGAGAAGGCGTCGAGGGCCGGGGCGGGAGGGGCGGCATGACGTCCGATCCGCGTCCCCGGCTCCTGCGCATCGGGCTGCCCAGCAAGGGGCGGCTCGCCGAAGTCTCGGCGCAGCTCCTCAGTGAGGCAGGCCTCAATTTCCGGCGCCCGGAGCGGAGCCTGTTCGCCCGCTGCCGGGACATGCCGGTCGAGGTCACTTTTCTGCGCACCGACGACATTCCCGTGCTGTGCGCCGAGGGGGCGATCGATCTGGGCGTGACCGGGGCCGATCTCGTCGCGGAGAGCGGCGCCTCGCTCGTGCATCGGCTCGATCTCGGCATCGGCTCCTGCCGGCTCGCCCTGTGCGTGGCCGAAGGCTCCGATGTCGCCGATCCGCGGCAGCTCGCCGGCCGGCGGATCGCCACCAGCTTTCCCCGGATCACCCGCGATTGGCTCGCGGCCCGCGGCGTCACGGCTCACTTCGTCGAGCTTTCCGGCAGCGTCGAGATCATGATCCAGCTCGAGGTGGCCGACGCCATCGTCGATCTCGTGGAAACCGGCAGCACGCTCGCCGCCAATCGGCTGCGCGTGCTCGACGAGATCGGCCGCTACGAGACGGTGCTCGTGCAGAACCACCACGTGTGCGACGCCGCCACCGCCGACCGGATCGTGCGTCGGCTGCAGGGCATCGTGATTGCCCGCAGCTACTCGCTGCTGGAGTACAACATTCCGCGGGCCCGCCTCGCCGAGGCGGAGAGCATCACGCCCGGGTTCAAGTCGCCGACCGTCAGCGCGCTCGAGGATCCGTCGTGGTGCGCCGTGCGGGCGATGGTGCGCCGGGGCGAGGCGCACGGCATCATGGAGCGGTTGGAGGCGATCGGCGCGTCCGCGATCATCGAGACCGAGATCGCGAACTGCCGGCTGTAGCCAGGTCGAGCGTGCCGTGCACCAGCCGACCCGCACGCAGCGTGGCGACGACCTGGGTCGTCGGATCGAGGGCGGCTTCGTGCGGGTCGCTCCAGGCACGCGAGGGCCGGAGGACCACGAGGTCGGCGGGCCTGCCGGCCGCGAGCACGCCCGCCAGCCGCTCGAACCCGAGTGCCCAGGCGCCATCGCGCGTGGCCATCCGCAACGCCTCCTCCGGACCCGCGAGGCCGCCGTCCACCAGCGCGCGGCACTCCCCGAGCACCGACAGGTCCGGATTCGAGGCCCGGCTGTCGGTGCCGACCGCGACGCGGACACCCGCCCCGCGGAACCGCTGCAGCGGCGGCAGCCTGCCGGCAAGCCGCTGCGTCGTGCGGGGGCAGACCACGGCGGCGAGCCGGCGGCGGTGCCGCGCGAGCCTCGCCAGCGCCGGGTCGTCAAGGAATGTGCCGTGCACGACGAGCCCACGCGGGCCCCGGGCCAGGAGCGAGATCCAGTCGGCCGCCGGAAGCAGCTGTGGGGCGACGTCGGGCCAGGCTCCCAGGGATTCCAGGAGGTCGCGAAACGGACCCGAACCGTGGTCGATCAGTTCCGCCTCCGCCGGACTCTCGGCGAGATGCATGGCGGCCGGAATCCCGCGCCGCCGGGCCTCCTGGAGCACGCTGCGGCCGAGCGACGCCGCGACCGAATACGGGGCATGCGGTGAGACGCCGACGCACGCCCCCGACGACTGCAGTCGGGCGACATCCCGCGCGACCGTGCGAGGCACCTCGCGGGAGGCGATGTCGGAGAGTCCGAGGGCTTCGCGAAACACCCGCACGCGGCAGGCTGCCGCCGGACCCGCCGACCTCGCAACCGCCGTGGCGATCTCGCCGATCGTCGTCACGCCGGCGGCCGCACTCTCCGCAATCCCCGCGGCTATCGCGTGCTCGCGGTCGTCGGTGCCGGCGGTCCGCCCGCGGCGGAGGGCGACGACGTGGGAGATCCATCCCGGCAGGCCTCCGTCTGCAACCAGGGGTCTTTCGAGCCCCGAGAATTCGAGGTGCGTGTGGGCGTTCACGAGGCCCGGCAGCACGATCGCATCACCGAAATCGACGGTCCTGCCGGCTGTGCATCGCCGACCGACGCCCACCAGCCGTCCGTGGTCCAGCCCCACGCAGCCGCCCTCGATGGGCGGTCCGGTCATCGGCACCACATGCCGGGCCCTGAAGGTCACCGGGCCGTCGATCCCGGCTCTCACGGGGTGGCGACCGCGACCGGCAGAGGCACGGCCCTCGCCCGGGCTCTGGCCGCATCGGCCGGCTCGTCTTCCAGGAGTTCGTAAAACACGTTTCGGCGCCGGGGAATCCATCCCAGCTGCGAGATCGCCGACCGCATCTGATCGAGCGTGAGGTGATGCACCGTGCCGGCGGCGCTCACCACGTTCTCCTCGATCATCAGGCTGCCCATGTCGTTCGCCCCGAAGAGCAAGGCCAGCTGTCCGATCTCACGGCCCTGCGTGACCCAGCTCGACTGGATGTTGGGAAAATTGTCGAGGTACAGCCGGGCCACCGCCTGCGTCTTCAGATACTCGAACGGACCGGCCGGCGGGATGTCCGCCATTTCGGTGTTCTCCGGCTGAAACGACCAGCAGATGAAGGCCGTGAAACCGCCCGTCTCGTCCTGCAGGCGTCGGAGCCGGTCGAGATGCTCGACGCGTTCGGCGAGCGTTTCGATGTGACCGAACATCATGGTGGCGGTGCTTTTCCCGCCGAGGCGATGCCACTCCCGATGCACCTCCAGCCAGTCGTCGGTGAGCACCTTGCCGCGGGTCATCGCCTGCCGGACGCGGTCCACGAGAATCTCGCCGCCGCCCCCGGGCAGCGAACCGAGCCCCGCCCGGGCCAGTCGCTCGAGCACCTCCCGCAGCGGACGCTTCGAAACCTTGGTGAAGTGGTGGATTTCGGGCGGCGAGAATCCGTGGATGTTCACCTCCGGAAACCGGACCTTGATGTCCTGCAGCAGTTCCTCGTACCACTCCAGCGGCAGGGTGGGGTGCAGTCCGCCCTGCATCAGGATCTGGTCGCCCCCGAGGGCCACCGTCTCCTCCACCTTTCCGAGCAGGACGTCCCGGTCGAGGACATACCCCTCGGCATGCTTCGGGCCGCGGTAAAACGCGCAGAAGTCGCAGACCGCCGTGCAGATGTTGGTGTAGTTGATGTTGCGGTCGATGTTGTAGGTCCGCCATGGCTCCGGGCCGCCCGGCCGATCGTCGCGAGATCCCGCGAGCGGAGCAGAATCTCCGCGTCGTCGGCCGACAGCCGACCGCCGGCGAGCGTGTGGTCGACGATCCGCCGCACGGCGGCCCGATCGGGAGAGGCGGGAGCGTTGGGCATGGCTTTCGGGAGAGGGGTCAGGCGACGGAGGCCGGGCTGACGTTCCGGACGGGAGCGATCGTGGCCTCGAGACCGGGTGGTGCGAGCCCCAGCCCCGCGGCCAGACGATAGAACGCAGCCAGCCCCTGACGCTCGCGGGAGCCGAAGTCGTAGTGCAGGTTGTCGCGCAGATAGCCCAGGCACTGCGGAACGGTGAGGCCGTGGGACGACGCCTCCGCCGAAGCGATGGCGGCGAGATTCGCCTTGCCTGCGTCCCGGGCCGACGACAGCGGCGCCGCGACGGCCGCGAGCGACGCGGCAGACACGTCACGATGTGCCGCCCAGACGGCGAACACGAACGGCAGACCCTGCCAACGC
>RFUD01000169.1 GCA_009923125.1 Planctomycetia bacterium | reverse complement strand
GCGGCTCCTGTGGTGGCCGCGACAGTTCCGGGCCGACACGGGCCACCACCTCAATCTTTGCCCATCTTTCACCGTCAGGCGAACGGACGGCCGCCATTTTTTCCGGAATCGATGCGACCGTGACGACCGGTGCGACCGGGCCGCCCCATGGCGTGTCACCCGCGCGCGATGTATATTTCGGCGGGGGAGCGGACGCCGGGGCGATCCTCCGGCCTGGTTGCCGGATCCGTCGCCCCGCGGCGGGGAAGGTCACGATGGCATCCATCATCCGGCAACGCGGAACGGCTGAGTTCTCCCTCGACCGCATCGCCGGCGTGTCACCGTGGGCCCAGCAGGTCCGGCGGGCGATCGAACTGGTGGCGGCCCACCAGTCGAGCGTGCTGATCCTCGGTCCCAGCGGCACCGGCAAGGAACTGATCGCCCGGGCGATTCACGCGGTGGGGAAGCGGTCCGGCAAGCCTTTCATTCCGGTCGATTGTGCGGTCACGACCGGAACGTTGTTCGCGAGCCACATGTTCGGGCACGTCAAGGGCTCGTTCACGGGGGCGACCTCGTCCACGCTCGGCTGTTTCCGGGCAGCCGACGGCGGCACCATCTTCCTCGACGAGATCGGCGAGATGGAACTCGAGCTGCAGGCCAAACTCCTGCGCGTGCTCCAGCAGCGGACCGTCGTCCCCGTCGGCAGCCACGCCGAGGTGCCGGTCGACGTGCGGGTCGTGGCCGCCACCAATCGCGAACTCGGCCGCGAGGTCGCCGACGGACGCTTTCGCGAGGACCTCTTCTACCGGTTGAACGTGGTCACCCTCCGCACGCAACCGCTCCGCGATCGACCCGAGGACGTGCCGGTGCTCGCGGCGAGGTATCTCGCCGAACTTGCCGCCCGGCACGGGATGCCGCTCTGCACGTTGTCGCCGTCCGCCGTGGAGGTGTTGCAGGCCTACGCCTGGCCGGGCAACGTGCGCGAGCTCGAGAACGTGCTCGAGCGGGCGGTGATGTTCTCGTCGGGCGACGAGATCGATCCTGATGCCCTGACCGGCTTCATGGCCGCCGGCGCGGGACCCGACGCCGCGGCCGGCGGCGCCGCCGCGGCGGCCGCCCACGACCTGTCGCCGCTCGCGCAGGCCGCGGCGCGGGGCATCCTCTCCACGACCGCCGTGCCCGGCGTGTTCCGGGTCGAGCCGGTGGTGAAGGGCCCGCCGACGCCCCCGAGCGTCGCGCCGCCGGATCCGTCCGCGGGCCGGGGGACGGAGCCGGTGGTCGATCAAGGCACCGCCCCCACGGGCTCCGACTGGCCGACGCTCGCCGATGTGGAACGGCTGCACCTCGAACGCACGCTCGCCGCCACCATGCACAACAAGTCGCTGGCCGCCAAGCTGCTCGGCATCGACCGTTCGGTGCTGCGTCGCAAGCTCCAGCGTTTCGGGCTCGACGGCACCGGCAAGACCGGTCCGGAACCGGACGAAGCGGCGGACGAGGCCCGCGACGGCTGAATCCTGCGGCCCGGGGTTCAGCCGGCCCGCGAGCGGACCGACAGATCGGCGGCGGTGTCGTCGTCCGCCGTCCTCAGCCGCAGCGTCGGAGCGGGAGGCGCCCGACGTTCCTGGGCGAATCCGCGGGTCCCGGCGTTGAGGAACCTCCGCAGGTGCAGGGCGGGACCCCCGTGAAACTCCTGCTCCAAGGCCTCGAGCACCTGCTTCCAGGGCAGGCCGCGGCGGTAGATCGTGCGGTAGGCGGCCTTCAGTTCGGCGATCTCGTCGGCACCGTGGCCGCTCCGCTTGAGGCCGACGATGTTCAGCCCCACGATGCAGCCGCTCTGCCCGTCCACGAGCATGTACGGAGGGATGTCCTGCACGACGCGGGCGTGGCCGCCCACCATCGCCAGCCGGCCGATGCGGCAGAACTGATGCACCGCGACGGCGCCGGACACGAAGGCCCGATCCTCGACCGTGACGTGGCCGCCGAGCAGCGCGCCGTTGGCGAAGATGCAGTTGTTGCCCACGACGCAGTCGTGGCCCACGTGCGCCGTGGCCATGACGTAGTTGTGGTCGCCGATCGTCGTGGCGGTGTCGGGCTTCAGCGCCCGATGGACCGTGACGTATTCCCGGAACACGTTGTGGTCGCCGATCGCGAGGGTGCCGACCTGCTGGGGCCGCGCCGCGTGCTGCGGCGCCCCGCCCACGACACAGTGTTCACCGAATTCGTTGTGACAGCCGGCCCGCACGCCGCGCTTGACGATCGCGCCGGAGGCGACGACGCAGTAGTCGCCGAGTTCGACGCCCGCTTCGACGGTGGCGAAGGCGCCGACCGTCACCCCCACGCCGAGGCGGGCTTCGGAACTCACGGCGGCCAGCGGATGGATGCTCAAGGCAGGCCCAGTGCGACGGGTCGAGACAGGGCCGGCGATCACGGCCGCCCTTGGCTTCGCCGGGGTTATCGGCTCGCCTCGGGATCGATTCAATGGCAATTTTCCAGCCGGGGGCACAGTCTTCCCCGGTCGCCCTGTCCCCCCGGTCGTCCACCGCGGGGCGGTGCGGCCTCCTCACGCCGCGCGGCCGCGGTACACTGCCGCGGTCGGCCACCGTGCGGCCCGGCGTCTTCATCATCACCGCGGGAGCAGCAGCCGATGGGCAGTCGCGAGGAACGCTACGAGGCGGCGGAGTCGCTCAAGAACGACGGTAAGATTGCCGAGGCGATCACCCTGCTCGAGGGCGTGGTGGCGGATCACCCCGAATTCGCCCTCGCCCACTCGGCCCTCGCTGCGTGGTGCACGCGGCTCGAGCGTCACGAGGAGGCGGTGCGGCACGCCCGTCGCGTCTGCGAACTCGAACCGCGGGATCCCTTCAGTTACACCGCCTTGAGCGTGGCCTGCATGCGTGGCGGCCGGATCGCGGAGGCGGAGGATGCCCTGGCGCGGTCCAGGATGTTGCAAGGGTAGGAGGACGCGGGGCTCCGCCCGATGTGCCCTGCGCGGGCCGGCCCGGCTCCGTGCGACGGTCAGGCGCCCGGGGCGGACGCGAGGGCGGCCTCGACCTGGTCGTAGCGGCCCTTGTCGGCGGCCGACAGGTGCTCCGGGACGAGGCCCTGCCGTTTTGCCCGCTCGATCGACTGGCGGGCGGCTGCGACCTGCTTGTTCGCCACCTGCACGGTCGCCAGATGCAGGAGTTTGAGCGGCGAGGGGGCGAGCGTCGCCTCTTCGAGGTCGGTGAGCGCGGCGCGGACATCGCCCGCGGCCAACCGCACCATGCCGCGCGTGTCGAGCAGGTCGGGGTGGGGGCCCAGCTCCTGGATCGCCCCGTCGATCAGCTTGGTCGCCTCGTCGGCCGTCTCCGGCCGGGCGAGGTGGAACGCGAGGTTGTTGGCCACGATCGCCGCCTGCTGCCCGCCCACGTCCTTGCGTGCGAGGATCTCGCGATAGGCCCGCTCGACGTCCGCGGTCCGGCCCTCCAGATCGAAGAGTTCGGCGTTGAGCAGCTCGAGCACGACGGAGTCCGGGTCCTCTCGCCGCGCCCGCGAGAACCACTGCGCGACCCTGGCCGAGGCGGCCGCATCGAATCCGCCCGCCTGGCTGCGGAGCACCGAGACCGCCGACTGCAGGATGCGGGCCACCGGGACGCGGTTCCACAGCGTCTCGAGAAGGTCGAGGGCCTCCGCCACGCGGTGTTGCCTGCCGAGAAACTCCGCCCGGACGACCGCTCCCTCGGGGACGCGGCCGGCGTAGTCTCCGAGCACCTTGTCGGCCGCCTTGGGGAAGCCGAGGTCTTCCATCAGCTTGGCCACGGCCACCAGCTGCCCGACCTGCTCCAGGGGCACGTCGCCCGACGGCATCAGCTTCCGCGCCGCGGCCACGGCCGTCGGCCGGTCCTCCTCCGCCATCGCCAGCCGGGCCTCCAGCGCGAGCGTCACCGGCGCGTCCGGCGCGGACCCCTTGAGCTTTCCGAGCCACGTCTTTGCCGACGACAATTCGCCATGCTCGATGAGCCGTTCGATGAGGAGGCCGAGCAGCGAGGGCGGGGCGTTCGGGGCCGCCACGAGCGAGATCATCTCGTCGCGGCACTCCGCCCAGCGGCCGGCCCGCTCGCGCAACTGGGCGAGCTGCAGCCGCTGGGTGGATGACAGCGGCTGCGCACGGCCGAGCGTCTCCAGGAGCGCGATCGCGCGCCGCCAACTGGCGGGCTCGGGGCGGCCCGCGAGGAGCGTCACCTGGATGGCGACGTCGTCCGGCCCCAGCCTGCCGTCGGAGCCCTTGTTGCCGTCGAGGATCGCCAGCGCCTGTTCGAGCGACTTGTAGCCGCCGGTCTCCGCCGTCAACTGGGCGAGCGAGCGACGGGCCCAGATTTTCGTCGCCCTGCCGCCGGGCGAGTCGTCCTCGGCGTCGATGACGGCGCGGAGCGTGTCACGCGCGGGATTCAGGCGGCCGCGCCGCAGCAGAAACGAGGCCAGCCCCCGCGCCGCGGTGAGGTCGGAGGGGGCGGCGGTGACCGCCTCCCGGTAGCACCGCTCCGCCTCCTCGAGCTGGCCGAGCATCTCCTGCCCCTGGGCCTCGACGAGCTGGCGGTTCGGCTCGGCGAGCGCCTGCGCGGCGCGGGCGAGCGTGCTCTGCGCGAGCCGTCGCTTGCCGTTCGCGAACTGGTGCGTGAACAGCGCCATCCATGTTTCGGCGAGCCCGGGCCCCTGCTCCACCGCCCGCTCGAGCACCGCCTCGGCCCGGTCCGCCTTGCCGGAGCGGCTGAGCAGTTGCCCCAGCCACAGCAGCTCGCCCGCGTTCTTCGAGTCGGACGACACGCTCTTCTCCGCGAGCGTCACGGCCTCGTCGATGTTGCCCGATCGCAGCTCCATTTCGGCCGTGATCCGCTCGAAGCCACCGAGACCCTCCGGCCCCAGCCGCCCGATGGCCTGCTGCGCCTCGTCGAATCGATTGGAGGCGTAGAGCAGTCCGACGAGCTGGCGGATGATGGCCGGGTTGGGCGGGCCCATGCGACTGGCGCGTTGCAGATAATCGATCGCCGCCGGCAGATCGCCTCGCAGGCCGGCGATGTCGGCGAACAACTGCTGGATCTGCGCCCATCCCGGCCGGTCGTTCTCGGCCTCGATCAGCAGGTTCCGGGCCTCGTCGATCGCCAGCCGCTCATCGGCGGTGAGCTCGATGAGGGCCTGGTCGCGGACGAGTTTCTTCCGCTGCGAGTCGCGGACCCGCTGGACGAGCGTGCCGGCCTTCGCGACCCGGCCCTGCGGGCTCGACGCGCCCGCGGCCCGGGCAATGTCGTCGGCGCGGGCCCGCATCGCCTCGAGGTCGCCTCGCTCGCGGGCGATCTCGAACAGCGTCCAGCGCAGCCGCAGATCCTCGGGGCTCCGCTCGAGGGCCTGCGTCCACAGCCGCTCGGCGGCCTCCGTCTGACCCATGCCCAGCCGGACGGAAGCCAGGGCCGACAGCACGCGGGCCGCCTCCGCCGCGGCAAGTTTTCCGGCCCGCTGTTCGATCGCGTCGAGCGCGTCGCCGGCTTCGGCGTTGGGTTTGCGGGCGGCGATCTGGGCCTCGATCAGGAGCAGGGCGGCGCTGTCCGCCATCTCCCCGGCCGCCCGGTCGACCAGGGCCCGCGCCCGCTCGACGTCGTTGTCGCGCAGGGCGAGCGTCGCGAGCGCGGCGACCAGTTGCGGTTCGCGGGGGTTCGACTCGGCGGCGGTGGCGAGGATGTCGGCGGCGGTCGCGGCCTCTCCCTTCCGCACGAGCACGTCCGCCCGCAGCAGGGCGACCTGGGTGTCGGTGATGGCGGCCGACTGCCGCAGCGTGTCGAGCAGGTCGTCGATGGCGGACCAGTCACGGTCCGCCGCGGGACGCTTCATCTGCGCCGCGATGCGCAACTGCAGCAGGGGGTTCCAGACCTGTGGGATCGCGGCCAGGCGGTCGCGGGGGATCGCGTTCGCCACCAGCTCGAATTCCTGCAGGGCGTCATCCGGCTTGCCTGCCGCGA